>JALYPE010000527.1 GCA_030856525.1 Pseudomonadota bacterium
CCCACAAGTTCCGCGAGCACCTGTAAGTATGGCTTACAGGATATAACGGGACAGGTCTTCGTTCTGTGCCAATTCACCCAGATGGCTGTTGACGTATTCAGCGTCGATAATGATCGCTTTCTCGTCATGCGCGCTGGCCAGATCACCTGCACTGAAAGACACTTCTTCGAGCAGACGTTCGAGCAGGGTATGCAGGCGACGGGCACCGATGTTCTCGGTCTTTTCGTTGACCTGCCAGGCAATCTCGGCAATGCGCTTGATGCCGTCCGGCTTGAACTCGATGGTCAGGCCTTCAGTTTTCAGCAGTGCGCAATACTGTTCGGTGAGCGACGCGTGCGGCTCGCTGAGAATGCGTTCGAAATCGCCCGGCGTCAGCGCCTTGAGTTCGACACGAATCGGCAGACGACCCTGCAGTTCGGGCACCAGATCGCTCGGCTTGCTCAGGTGGAAAGCGCCGGAGGCAATGAACAGGATGTGGTCGGTCTTGACCATGCCCAGCTTGGTGTTGACCGTGCAGCCCTCGATCAGCGGCAGCAAGTCGCGCTGCACGCCTTCACGGGACACGTCGGCGCCGCCGACATTGCCGCGTTTGGCCACTTTGTCGATTTCGTCGATGAACACGATGCCGTGCTGTTCGACCGCTTCCAGCGCTCGGGCCTTCAACTCTTCTTCGTTGACCAGGCGTCCGGCCTCCTCCTCGCGAACCAGTTTCAGCGCTTCCTTGACCTTGAGCTTGCGGCTCTTGCGTTTGCCTTTACCCATGTTGGCGAAGAGGCTCTGCAACTGGTTGGTCATCTCCTCCATGCCTGGCGGCGCGGAGATATCGACGCCGGCCATTTCGGCAACTTCGATTTCGATTTCCTTGTCATCCAGCTGACCTTCGCGCAGGCGCTTGCGGAACAGTTGGCGAGTGTTGGAATCGGCCGACGACCCGGCGTCTTCGTTGTTGAAGCCCATACGAGCAGGCGGCAGCAACGCATCAAGGATGCGCTCTTCAGCGGCATCTTCAGCGCGATGGCGAACCTTGGTGATTTCCTGCTCGCGAAACAGTTTGATCGCCGCGTCGGCCAGATCACGAATGATCGATTCGACATCGCGACCGACGTAGCCGACTTCAGTGAATTTGGTGGCTTCGACCTTGATAAACGGCGCGTTGGCCAGCTTGGCCAGTCGCCGGGCGATCTCGGTTTTACCGACACCGGTCGGGCCGATCATCAGGATGTTCTTCGGCGTCACTTCAACGCGCAGTTCTTCCGGCAGTTGCATCCGGCGCCAGCGGTTACGCAGCGCGATGGCGACGGCGCGCTTGGCATCGTCCTGGCCGATGATATGGCGATTGAGTTCGTGGACGATTTCACGGGGAGTCATGGACATAATATTTGCGGTCCTCAAAGCAAAAGTGAGCCGTGGCGTTAACGCCGAATCAGGCTTCTTCTGCGAGGTCCTGCTCCTCAATGGTAAAGGTATGGTTGGTGAATACGCAGATGTCGCCAGCGATGCCGAGCGCGGTTTCGACAATGTCCCGGGCCGATAGATCGGTACGCTTGAGCAGCGCGCTCGCAGCCGCTTGAGCGTAGCCGCCGCCGGAACCCATGGCGATCAGGCCTTCTTCAGGCTCCACGACGTCGCCGTTGCCGGTGATGATCAGCGACGCATCTTTGTTGGCGACGGCGAGCATCGCTTCGAGGCGGCTGAGGGAGCGGTCGGTGCGCCATTCTTTGGCGAGTTCGACAGCGGCGCGCACGAGGTGACCCTGGTGTTTTTCGAGCTGGCCTTCAAAGCGCTCAAAAAGAGTGAAGGCGTCAGCAGTGGCCCCGGCAAACCCGGCGATGACTTGCCCGTGGTACAGGCGACGAACTTTCTTCGCGTTGCCTTTCATCACGGTATTGCCGAGAGAAACCTGGCCGTCGCCGCCCATGACGACTTTGCCGTGGCGGCGAACTGAAACGATGGTGGTCAAGAGAGAGTCTCCACGCAGCGGGGCGAAAATGCCTTATGCCAACTCATATGGGGGTGGTGGAGAGGATTTCAACCGACGAGAGCGCAGAGAGACGAGCGGCGAGTGATAACTGTGGTGAGGGGATTTATCCCCGCTCGGCTGCGAAGCAGTGGCAAAATCGGTGTTCCCGGTCCCCCCTGAAAGAC
>JALYPE010000533.1 GCA_030856525.1 Pseudomonadota bacterium
CGGCCACCGCGACCGGGATCATGAAACACAACTGAGCCAGATTGACCGCAATTTGATGTGCGGCGAGAACCGTCGAACCTAGCCGGCCAATCAGCAATGAGGTGACAATGAAAAGACTGCCCTGCATCAAGATGGCAATACCGATGGGCATGCCGGTCTTGAGCAGATCAGTGATGCAACCAAGCCGGGGCCGATCGAAACGGGCAAATAGCTGCAGATGAGCCATGCGCTTGCTCCGCCACAGGTAGAACGCAAAAAACAGTGCTTGCAGCCACATCATGATGGCCGAAGCGATGCCCAACCCTTGCGCCCCCAACTCTGGAAAGCCCAGCTTGCCGTTAGTCAGGACATAGCCCAGGGGAGCCAACACCAGGAGGCCACCAAAACTGAACAGCATGGTCGGACGCATCCAGTGCATGCCTTCACACAAATAGCGCATGCAAAAAAACACGGTCAACGCAGGACTGCCCCAGCGCACGGCGTACAGAAACGCCTGAGCGCCGGGAATCATCTCCTCGGCGATCCCGGCGGGCGCGAGCAGCGCAGGCGCAAGGCTGAGGAAGCCAAACATGAAAAGCCCCATGAACAGCGCCAGCCACAAGGCCTGGCGAAAAACCGGGGCGATCTCTTTCAGCCGCTCTGCACCGTACAAACGCGCTACCGATGCAGTTAACGCGATCAATATACCGATCGGCACCAACATGGGCAGCCATAACAACGCCGTACCCAGCGTCACCGCAGCCAGGGTATCGGTGCCGTGATTTCCGGCAATAAGGTTATCCACGAAGGCAATCAGCCCGGCGCACACATGACCGATCACCAAGGGCAGCGCCAGAAATGCCGTAGCGCGGATTTCAGAAGGGACACCAGAGAGTGCAGATACCTGCAACATGTAAGGGAGATCCTGAGCCGATGAACAAATGCAGCCAAATGGCCAGCCAGTTCGTCGTTATCCCAGAATTCCCATGTGCAGGCTGTCAGACACTTCCTTACTTCACTTTTTCGCTGTAGGAAATTTGTAACAGGAAGGAGGAAAAGCAAAAAACACACAAACAAAAACGCCGCTCAATGAGCGGCGTTTTTGTGAAATTGGAGCGGGAAACGAGACTCGAACTCGCGACCCCGACCTTGGCAAGGTCGTGCTCTACCAACTGAGCTATTCCCGCAAATGGCGTCCCCTAGGGGACTCGAACCCCTGTTACCGCCGTGAAAGGGCGGTGTCCTAGGCCACTAGACGAAGGGGACACGCTGCCCGGAACACATGGTGTGTGTTTCGGTGCCCAGATCCGCATCCGAAGAATTGGTTCTGGTTTCACTCAGCCCTGCCAAAAGGCAACGCTGTTTAAAATTGGAGCGGGAAACGAGACTCGAACTCGCGACCCCGACCTTGGCAAGGTCGTGCTCTACCAACTGAGCTATTCCCGCAATGGCGTCCCCTAGGGGACTCGAACCCCTGTTACCGCCGTGAAAGGGCGGTGTCCTAGGCCACTAGACGAAGGGGACACACGTACTACATTCACTTCCTACCGCGTTCCGCTGTGTGCTTTACGCTGTAAGTGGCGCGCATTCTATGGATGGATTGAAAGGTCGTCAACCCCCAAGGATAAATTTATTTAAATCAATGACTTCGCCCTGCTTTAGGCCATCAATCCGGGTTCTGCCACGACTATAGGTTGACGCCTATATTCTGTCGACTACCAAGACGTTATAGTCCGTGGGGAGCAGATGATGGCAAAATGCAATTTTTTACGCGGTGCTTATATAAGCCAGACACCGGCCGATATAAGTGTAACCGCCGGTTCGACTCGCCGAGCGGTCCTATGCGACCCAATGCCGAGTCACTACACTCGCACGCGAACCCTATAAAGAGGTCTTACCGGTGACACCACTCATGATCACCCTGCTAGTCGTAGCCGGGATTGCGTTATTGATCGCCATTGGCTACATGAACCATGTGGTGGAAAACAATAAACTGGAGAAGGCCCGTACCAAAGTCGAACTCAATGACCGCTTGCGCCGCTGTGGAGAAATCACCGAAACCTTTCCCGGGCAGCTGATGACCCCGGCGCTCAAGCTGCTACTGACCCGCCTGGAACTGAACGTCTGCCAGCGCTTGTTGAATCTGGAAAAATCCAGCGCCAACCTGAAGGCGAGAATCAGCGAACTGAATGCGCTGGTTGCCCAAGGAGAGTCGATTCCGGTCAACAACCCCCCGGCGCCGATTCAGACGGAAGCCAAAGCCAAAGACGTGCGTTTCCTTCTGGAAGCGCTTCACGGTCAGATCA
>JALYPE010000572.1 GCA_030856525.1 Pseudomonadota bacterium
TCATCAGCAACCAGGCGGGCATTCAGTGCGCCGGTCAATTCGCTCAGCTGCAAAGCCTTAAGCATGAGCCACCTCCCATGCAGTCAAGGCGCGGTCGGCCTCGACCAGATCGGAAAAGGGCTGACGATGGCCATTGATTTCCTGGTAGTCCTCATGGCCTTTGCCGGCCAGGACGATCACGTCGTCTGCCGACGCGCTGGCAATCAGTTTGGCAATCGCCGCCCCACGGCCAGAGACGAAATCGACTTTATCCACAGCGTTGAAACCGGCGCGGATGTCGTCAAAGATCACGGCCGGGTCTTCCGTGCGCGGGTTGTCATCAGTCACGAGTACGCCGTCGGCCAGACGCTCGACCACTTCAGCCATCAGCGGTCGCTTGCCGCGATCGCGATCACCACCGCAACCGAACAGGCACAGCAACCGGCCCTTGGCATGAGGGCGCAGAGCGGTCAGAACTTTTTCCAGCGCATCCGGGGTGTGGGCGTAATCGACCACCACCAAAGGCTGATTGCCGCCGCCTAGACGCTGCATGCGACCAGCCGGGCCTTCGAGTTTTGGCAGCACTTTGAGAATTTCGTCCAGCGCGTAATCCAGACCGAGCAAGGCGCCAATCGCCGCCAGCACGTTGCTCAGGTTGAAACGACCGAGCAAGGTGCTGCGCAAATGATGCTGGCCTTGCGGGGTCACCAACGTGGCGCGCACGCCTTCGTCATCGAACTGTGCGTCGCGGCAATACAGATAGGCGCTGCTGTCTTCGAGGCTGTACGTGATCAGGCGCGATTCGCGCTTGTCGGCGGCCAACTGCCGGCCGAACGCATCGTCGAGGTTGACCACGCGGCATTTCAAATCATTCCAGGCAAACAGCTTGGCCTTGGCTTCGCCATAAGCCGCCATGGTCCCGTGATAATCCAGATGATCACGGGACAGATTGGTCATTACGGCCACATCGAACGCCAACGCAGTGACGCGACCTTGATCCAGACCATGGGAGGACACTTCCATCGCCACGGCTTTTGCGCCGGCCTTTTTCAGGTCGGCAAGGGTCGCTTGCACGGCGATCGGGTTAGGCGTGGTGTGCATGCCGCTTTCCAGTGCGCCGTAGAAACCGGTGCCCAGCGTGCCGACAATGCCGCAGTGCTGGCCAAGCAAATCCAGTGCTTGCGCAACCAGCTGCGTAACGCTGGTTTTGCCGTTGGTGCCGGTCACGCCGACCAGATTCAGATGGCGACTCGGATCACCGTAGAAACGTCCGGCAATATCGGATAGCTGCGCGGCCAGGCCTTTTACAGGAATCAATGGCACGTCGGTGATCGGCAGCACGGTTGCGCCTTCGACTTCATAAGCCACGGCTGCAGCCCCGCGCTGCAAGGCATCGACGATGTGCGCACGACCATCGAACTTGCCGCCAGGGACGGCAAGAAACAGGTCACCCGCTCGCACGTTGCGACTGTCCAGCGTCAACTCGCGGATCAACAGATCGCGACCGGCGTGGGCGAAAATCTTGTTCAGACTCAGAGACATCAGCCGCGCCCTCCATTGGCTTTCAGTGGAACGACCGGTGCTGCATTGGCCTGTTGCACAGGCGGCAGGTTGTCCGGCGTGATGTTCATCAGACGCAAGGTCCCGGACATCACTTTGCTAAATACCGGTGCGGACACCAGACCACCGTAGTAACCGGCCTTGGTCGGTTCATCGATCACCACTACGATGGCGTAGCGCGGATCGCTCATCGGGCCGAACCCGGCGAACAGCGAACGGTAGGAATTCTCGGCGTAGCCTTTGGTGCCAACCGACGTTTTACGCGCAGTACCCGATTTGCCGCCGACGTGATAGGCCGGCACTTGCGCACGGAACACACCGCGCGGCGCTTCGATCACTTGTTGCAGCATGGTCTGCATGGTCTTGGCCACGGCTTCGGGCAGCACTTCAGTGGATTGCGGAATCTTGTCGGTTTTGATCAATGTCAACGGCGCGAGGCGACCGTTGTTGGCCAGCGCCGAAAACGCATGCACCAACTGAATCGCAGTCACGGAAATCCCGTAACCGTAAGACAGGGTCGCGGTTTCAGCCTTGCGCCACTCGCGGTAGTTCGGCAGGTTGCCGACGCGCTCACCCGGGAAACCAAGACCGGTATCCTGGCCCAGGCCGACCTTTTGCGCGAGACGGAAAATGGTCTCACCGCCGATATCGAACGCGACCTTACTCATGCCGACGTTACTGGAATTGATCAGAATGCCGGTCAGGTCGAGCACCGGCCCTTCACTTTTCGACACGTCCTTGATGGTGTATTTGCCAATCTGCAAAGTACCCGGGTAAACGTCGACAGTATCGGTAGGTTTCCAGCGGCCGGTTTCGATCGCGGCGCTCATGGAGATCGCTTTCATGGTCGAGCCCGGCTCGAACACGTCGATCATCGCGCGGTTGCGCATCATCGCCGGCTGCAGGTTGCGACGGTTGTTCGGGTTATAGGTCGGCTGGTTGACCATGGCGAGGATTTCGCCGGTCTTGACGTCCATGATTACAAGGCTACCGGCCTTGGCGCCGTTCTCGATGATCGCGTTACGCAGTTCGCGGTTCGCCAGATATTGCAGGCGCAGGTCAATCGACAACGCCAAGGGCTTACCGGCCTTGGCGTTTTTGGTGACCTGCACATCTTTAATGAGTCGACCGCGCCGATCCTTGATGACCTGGCGTTTGCCAGGCACGCCGGCGAGCCATTCGTCATAGGCCAACTCGACGCCTTCGCGACCGTGATCGTCGATGTCGGTAAATCCGACCATGTGCGCCGTCACTTCACCCGCTGGGTAGAAACGCCGAAATTCTTCAATGCCGTAAACACCCGGCACTTTCAGGTCAAGCACAGACTGGCCCTGCTCGGGGGTAAGCCCGCGCACCAGGTAAATGAATTCCTTGTTGGCCTGTGCCAGAAGGCGCTCGGACAGGGCTTTCGGGTCCTGGCCCAATGCCGCCGCCAGCGCTGGCCATTTCTCTTTGGCCTGCTGCATTTCCTTGGCGTTGGCCCACAGAGTGGTGACCGGCGTACTCACGGCCAACGGCTCGCCATTACGGTCGGTGATCAGACCACGGTGAGCCGGAATCGGAATATGACGCACACTGCGCGCATCGCCCTGGCCTTTGAGGAAGGCGCGGTCGACCACTTGCAGGTCAATGATCCGCCAGCAGATCGCCGCGACCATCACGCCGAGCAAACCGATCATCAGGCGAAACCGCCACGGGAACAGTGCGCCTTCGAGTTTCATCATGGCGCCACCATCTGCACTTCAGCTGCGCCGGGAATGCGCATCTTCAGTTGCTCGGTGGCCAGCACTTCGATGCGGCTGTGCGCGGTCCAGGTGCTCTGCTCGAGAATCAACCGGCCCCACTCCGCCTGCGCTTTGTCGCGCACACTCAATTCGTTGTACAGCGAGTTCAACAGCTGACGATTCCAGTGCGCGCTATATGCCACGCCGATCGCCGAAACGAGCACGCCGACGAACAACAGCAGCATGAAAAAGCTTCCGCCTGGAAGTGGCTTGGCGAACAACTTGCTCACCGCAACTTCTCCGCGACGCGCATGACGGCGCTTCGGGAACGTGGGTTGGCTTTGAGTTCGGCCTCGGAGGCGGACTGCGCTTTGCCATGGACTTTGATTTTCGGTTCAAAGGCGACGTGACGCACCGGCAGATTGCGCGGCAGGTTGTCGGCTTCACCTTTCACCAGTTTGCGCATGAACAGTTTGACGA
>JALYPE010000609.1 GCA_030856525.1 Pseudomonadota bacterium
CCTTGTTCTGCAGCAGGTCCTGGCCGGATTTAAGCAGTTGATCGAGCAAGCCACGCGTATTCATTTTGCTGTCTCCACGGAAGGTAACTGGATCATCAGGCCACCAGCCTAGTGCGAAGTGCCCTGACGCTGCCATCGAGTGTGCTTCCAGATGTTGCTCGCTCCCTCATGGGTAATAAAAGGTGGGAGCCAGCCATTCGAATAAAAAGATATACACTTGAGCAAATCTATAAAAACCGTCACCGGGTACTTTCCAATGATGACCTTGCGTCAGATTCGCCACTTCATCGCGGTGGCCGAAACCGGCTCGATCTCCGCCGCCGCGCAAACTGCGTTCATATCCCAATCAACGCTGACCCTGGCCATCCAGCAACTGGAGCAGGAAATCGGCGTGAGCCTGTTCAATCGCCACGCCAAAGGCATGACCCTGACGCATCAGGGGCATCAGTTCCTGCGTCAGGCGCACGTGATTCTCGCCACTGTGGACAATGCCAAGCGCAGCCTGCAACAAAGCACCGATCAGGTCGCCGGCCAGCTGATCGTCGGTGTAACCAGCCTGGTGGCCGGTTATTACCTGGCCGACCTGCTCACACGTTTTCAGCGCGCGTACCCCAACGTCGACATCCGTGTGATGGAGGATGAACGTCCCTAAATCGAGCATTTGCTGGTCAGCGGCGAGATCGATGTCGGTGTGCTGATTCTTTCCAACCTCGAAGATCGCCACGCCCTGCAAACCGAGGTGCTGACTCACTCGCCCCATCGTTTATGGCTACCGGCCCAGCATCCATTGCTGGAACGCGACAGCATCAACCTCGCCGACGTGGCCAGCGAGCCGCTGATTCAACTCAACGTCGACGAGATGGACCGCAATGCCCAGCGCATGTGGTCGGCAGCGGCATTACAGCCGCGCATCACGTTGCGAACAGCCTCCACCGAGGCGGTGCGGAGCCTCGTCGCCGCTGGACTGGGCGTGTCGATTCAGCCGGACATGACCTATCGCCCGTGGTCGCTGGAGGGCGACATCATTGAAGCGCGGCCGATTGCCGACCTTAGCCAGACACTCGATGTGGGGCTGGCCTGGCGACGAGGCACGGCGCGCCCGGCATTGGTCGACCCCTTCCTGACCGTCGCGCGCGAACAGCCACACGGCGGGCGCAAGCCATCTATTTAATCGAACGCCACCTTCAGTATTTAGTATTTGTAGACCTCGGGGCCTCAGACTAGTCTTGTTACATCTATATAAGACGGCCGGGCCTCAGTCACTGGGAGCACCATGGCCACACAAGAAAAGAGAACTCGAAAAATGGCTGGCGCGCAGACCCCGCTATTCACCGCATTGTTGATTGATGGCGAACTGGTCGCGGGTCAAGGTTTCGTCGAGCCGATCCTCAACCCCGCCACGGGTGAAGTGCTGACGCACATTGCCGAGGCCAGCACCGAGCAGGTCGAAGCCGCCATTCTTGCCGCGCACCGCGCCTTCGCCAGTTGGTCGCGCACCACGCCGCAACAACGCTCGAACCTGTTGCTGGACATCGCCAACGCCATTGAAAAAAACGCCGACCTGCTCGCCCGTCTCGAGTCGATGAACTGCGGCAAACCCTTGCACCTGGCGCGCCAGGACGACATCAGCGCCACGGTCGATGTGTTTCGTTTTTTCGCCGGCGCAGTGCGCTGCCAGACCGGCCAGCTCAGCGGCGAATATCTGCCGGGCTACACCAGCATGGTGCGCCGTGACCCGATTGGTGTGGTCGCGTCGATTGCGCCGTGGAACTACCCCATCATGATGGCCGCGTGGAAAATTGCCCCGGCACTGGCGGCAGGCAACACGCTGGTGTTCAAGCCGTCCGAGCACACCCCGCTGTCGATTCTGGCGCTGGCCCCGGCGCTGGCAGAAATCCTCCCGCGCGGCGTAATCAACATTATTTGTGGCGGCGGCGAAGGCGTCGGCAGCCACCTGGTCAGCCACCCGAAAGTGCGCATGGTCTCGCTGACCGGCGATATCGTCACCGGGCAAAAAATTCTTCAGGCGGCCGCGAAAACCCTGAAACGCACACATCTCGAACTCGGCGGCAAGGCGCCAGTAATCGTCTGCAATGATGCCGACATTCAGGCCGTGGTCGAGGGTGTGCGCACTTACGGTTATTACAACGCTGGTCAGGATTGCACTGCTGCCTGCCGGATTTACGCACAGGCCGGTATTCATGACCGGCTGGTGGCCGAACTGGGCGCAGCGGTCAGCAGCCTGCGTTTTGCCGGCAAGCGCGATGCCGACAACGAGATCGGGCCGCTGATCAGCACGCGCCAGCGCGATCGCGTGGCCAGTTTCGTCGAACGCGCCCTCGGTCAGCCGCACATCGAACGCGTTACCGGTGCCGCCGTGCATTCTGGCGCTGGCTTCTATTACCAGCCGACCTTGCTGGCCGGCTGCAAGCAGGGCGATGAAATCGTCCAGCGTGAAGTGTTCGGGCCGGTGGTCACCGTGACCCGCTTCGATGAACTCGCACAAGCCGTGGACTGGGCCAACGACTCCGAATACGGCCTGGCCTCATCGGTGTGGACGCAAAACCTCGACAAGGCGATGCAGGTGGCGGCGCGTTTGCAGTACGGCTGCACCTGGATCAACAGCCATTTCATGCTGGTCAGCGAAATGCCTCACGGCGGGCTGAAACGCTCCGGTTACGGCAAAGACCTGTCCAGCGATTCGCTGCAGGACTACAGCGTGGTGCGGCACATCATGGCCCGCCACGGGCAGCATTTATAAAAAGCGCACTACGCTAACAATCAGCCGTAAAGGCACTGGCTTCACCACGTTCAAAACTGCCCCGACCATAATTAAAGAAGAGGGAAACCCCATGTT
>JALYPE010000613.1 GCA_030856525.1 Pseudomonadota bacterium
GATATGTACACCCTCAAAACAAGCGTCCCCTAACACCCCGCTATCGCGAGCAAGCTCGGCTCCCACAGGTTATGCATACCAGGACGGAACCAATAGCAGCCCCAACCGCAGCGACGGATATGTACCCCTCCCAAAAAAACCCGCCACCACCACCGCGACCCACCCAGACTCAGTCAGTTGGTATCAAGATCCACATTCTTGGTCTCGCGCAAACAGATCATCCCCACCACCAGGCTCACCCCGGTAATCACCACCGGGTACCACAGCCCATAGAAAATATCCCCGGTGTACACCACCAGCGCGAACGACACCGTCGGCAAGAAACCACCAAACCAGCCATTACCGATGTGATACGGCAGCGACATCGAGGTGTAGCGAATCCGCGTCGGGAACAGTTCCACCATCAGCGCTGCCAACGGGCCGTAGCACATCGCCGAGATAATGATCAGTGCCACGATCAGCGCCACGATCATCGGCTTGTTGATCGCCTGCGCATCAGCCTGGGACGGATAGCCCGCCAGGGTCACCGCGCCGCGCAAGGCCGATTCATCGTAGCCGTCGATTTTCACGTCACCGATGCTGACCTGCACGCCGCTGCCCGCAGGGGCGGCAGCGCTGGAGTAGGGCAGGCCCTGCTTGACCAGGAAGGTCTTGACCTTGTCGCACGGGCTGTCGAATTTCGCCTTGCCCACCGGATCGAACTGAAAGGTGCACGTCGCCGGGTCGGCCAGGACAGTGATCGGCGCCTGACGGCTGGCCTGATCAATCGCCGGATTGGCGTAATGGGCCAGGGTCTTGAAGATAGGGAAGTACAACGCAGTGGCCAGCAACAGCCCGAGCATCAGGATCGGCTTGCGCCCGACCTTGTCCGACAGCCAGCCGAAAAAGATGAAGAATGGCGCGCCGATCATCACGCTGACGATCAGCAAGCTGTTGGCCAGCGCCGGGTCCATGCGCAGAAATTGCGTGAGGAAGAACAGCACATAAAACTGCGCCGCGTAAAACGTCACCGCTTGCCCGGCATTAATGCTGAACAGGGCAATGAGCACGACTTTGAGATTTTCCCATTTGCCGAAAGAATCACGCAGCGGCGATTTTGAGACCTTGCCTTCTTCCTTCATTTTCACGAAAGCAGGGGACTCGTGCAGGCTCAGGCGAATCCAGGTCGAGATGCCCAGCAACACGATGGAAAACAAGAACGGCAGGCGCCAGCCCCAGACTTCAAACTGATCGCCGGTGAAGTAGCGGCAGCCCAGCACCACCAGCAGCGACAGCAGCAGACCGAGGGTCGCCGTCGATTGAATCCAGCTGGTGTGAAAGCCGCGTTTACCCATGGGGGCGTGCTCTGCCACATAGGTCGCCGCACCGCCGTATTCACCACCCAGCGCCAGGCCCTGGAGCATGCGCAAGACCACGAGGATGATCGGTGCCGCAATGCCGATGCTGGCGTAGGTCGGCAATAACCCGACGCAGAACGTCGCGACACCCATGAGGATGATGGTGGCGAGGAAGGTGTATTTGCGCCCGATCATGTCACCCAACCGGCCGAACACCAGCGCACCGAATGGCCGCACGATGAAGCCGGCGGCAAATGCCATCAGGGCGAAAATGAATGCCGTGGTGTCATTGACCCCGGCAAAAAACTGTTTGCTGATGACCGCCGCGAGCGCGCCGTAGAGGAAAAAGTCGTACCACTCGAAGACCGTCCCGAGTGATGAGGCAAAAATGACTTTTCGCGTATCCGGGCTGGCGATCGCACCGGGCACGGCATCCAGAGGCTGAACATGTTCTGACATATCGGTATCCCTCACAGTGATTGTTTTTGTTGTTCCACTGTCGGCGCCGGCCTTGTGGGCTGGCGCCGCTGCTGTCAATTCGACGCTACCTGCATCGGTCTTCACGTTGCTGTAATTCTTACGATGATGCGTGGATGATCACGGGTGTGTGGCTAACTTCCTTGGCGTGGTGAAGCTCCTGGTGTCTGGTTCCAGAATCAATTGCGCGGCTTTTTCGGCAATCATCAGCGTAGGCGAACAGGTGTTGCCCGAAATGATGCGCGGCATGATCGAAGCATCGGCGACGCGCAGGCCGGGGATACCGTGAACCTTGAGTTGCGCATCAACCACCGATTGCTCGTCATTACCCATGCGGCAAGTGCCCACCGGATGAAAGATCGTCGTGCCAATGCGCGCGGCGGCTTCGTGCAACTCCTGCTCAGTCTGCAAACTGTCGCCCGGCAAATATTCGACCGGTTTAAATGCCTGCAGAGCCGGCGCGGCAACGATGCGCCGGGTCAAGCGAATGGCATCGGCAGCGACGCGCAAATCTTCCGGATGGCTCAGATAATTGGGCTGGATCGACGGTGCTTCCTGCGGGTCAGCCGAACGAATATCGACCCGGCCGCGACTTTGCGGGCGCAGATCACACACCGACGCAGTGAAAGCCGGGAAGGCATGCAACGGCTCGCCAAAGCGCTCCAGCGACAGGGGTTGCACGTGGTATTCGAGATTGGCCGAGGTCTGCTCGGGCCCCGAGCGGGCAAATGCGCCGAGCTGACTCGGTGCCATCGACAGCGGGCCACTGCGGTTGTACAGATAACGCAAACCCATGCCCATCTTGCCCCACACACTGCCGGCGATCTGATTCAGGGTGCGCGCGTTTTCCAGTTTGTAGATCAGGCGCAATTGCAGGTGGTCCTGAAGATTGCCGCCCACCCCGGGCAACTCCCGGGCGACGCCGATGCCGAGTTTTTCAAGCAGCGGGCGCGGGCCAATGCCGGAGCGCTGGAGGATGCCTGGCGAGCCGACGGAGCCCGCGCACAAGATGATTTCCTTGCGGGCCCTGAACGTTTTTTCCTGGCCTTGCCACTGTGCTTTGACCGCGGATGCCCGGCCGTTTTCCAGCAGTACTCGGTCGACTTCGACGCCGGTCAGCACGGTCAGGTTAGGCCGTTGACGGACCGGTTTGAGAAAAGCCTTCGCCGCGTTCCAGCGGATCCCTGCTTTCTGATTGACCTGAAAGTAGCCGCAACCTTCGTTATCGCCCTGGTTGAAATCGTCCACGCTGGCAATGCCGCTTTGTGCGGCAGCACTGCGGAAGGCATCCAGAATAGGCCACGACAGCCGTTGGCGTTCAATGCGCCACTCGCCGGCAGCGCCGTGAAATTGCGATTCGCCGGCGAAGTGATTTTCGCTTTTCATGAACAGCGGCAGTACGTCGTTCCAGGCCCAGCCCGAATTGCCGTCGCCGGCCCAGCCATCGTAATCGCTGGCCTGACCGCGCATGTAGATCATGCCGTTGATTGAGGAGCAACCGCCCAGCACCTTGCCGCGTGGATAGCTCAAGGCGCGCCCTTGCAGGCCGGGTTGCGCCTCGGTTTTGAAACACCAGTCGGTGCGCGGGTTGCCGATGCAGAACAGGTAACCCACGGGAATATGAATCCACGCATAGTTGTCGCGGCCACCGGCTTCGAGCAGCAGCACGCGGTGTTGCGGCGTGGCCGAGAGTCGATTGGCCAGCAAACATCCGGCCGGCCCGGCGCCGACCACGATGTAGTCGAATTCATCAAGGGAAGTCTGCATCCCTGACCTCTCATTGTTGTTCTTGTTGTCAGTCATCCTAGTTGTTAGCTTTCGTTTAAAGAATGTTAGTTTTTGCGCAGCCGCTGTGCGTTTTCACACAGCACTCATTCAAGGAAGGTTCATGTTCGACTGGAATGATCTGAGGTTCTTTCTCGAATTGCAGCGCAGCGGGCGCTTGCTCACCGCTGCCCGGCGTTTGAACACTACGCATGCCACGGTGGCCCGGCATATTGAGGCGATCGAAAAGAGCCTCGGCACGGCGTTGTTTGTTCAGCACGCTCAGGGCTACGAGCTGACCCCGGCGGGTGAAGCGCTGCTCAAGCACGCCGAGGCGATGGAAAATGTCGCGCTGCTGGCTGAAGAAGAGATCACTCAGTCGACTGCGCCGCTGGGCAAGATTCGCGTCGGTGTGACGGAGGGGCTGGGTATCATGTTTCTCGCCAGTCGCATGAACGGGTTGTTTGAGCGTTACCCGGGAC
>JALYPE010000334.1 GCA_030856525.1 Pseudomonadota bacterium
GACTTTCAGTTCGCGTTCATACCATTGATCCACAGTGCGATACGGTACGCCGAGGGCTTTCCAGTCTTCCAGGCCAATGGGGTTGACCAGGGCCAGTTGTTCGACCTGATCGGGATATTGCAACGCATAGCGGGTGGCGAGCATGCCGCCGGTGGAGTGCCCGAGCAGGCTGGCTTTCTGGATGCCGAGAGCCTTGAGCAGTTGCTGGGTGTTGGTCGCCAGTTGCTGCAAACTGTACTGATAGTGCTCCGGTTTGCTCGAGGTGCAGAAACCGATCTGGTCCGGCGCAATGACGCGGTAACCGGCGTCGCTCAGGGCCTTGATCGAGGTGTCCCAGGTGGCACCGCAAAAATTCTTGCCGTGCATCAACACGACGCTGCGCCCGTTCGCCTTGCCGTTGGCGGCGACGTCCATGTAGCCCATCTGCAGGGATTGGCCTTGCGATTCGAAGGCGAAATGCTTGACCGTGTACGGATACTCGAAACCTTGCAGCTCCGGTCCATACTCCGGACCTTCCGCTGCCAGGGCGGGCAGGGCGGCGGTCAGGAGCAGACCGGGCAACCAACGGGAAAGTGTCAAGGACATAGAAAAACTCCGTAGGAAATCCGCCGATCGTGGATCGGCATGATTAGGGCGACATTAAACACAGGCAATCGAGCGGGCGGATCGTTCATCCCAACCAGCCCATCGTGATGAGCGCCAGCACGCCGTAGCGGGCGCCTTTGGCAAGGGTCACAATCAGCAGGAAGCGGCCAAGCGGCTCGCGCATCACGCCAGCGATCAGGGTCAGCGGATCGCCGATGATGGGCAGCCAGCTGAGCAGCAACGACCAGTGTCCGTAGCGCTGGTAGTGAACGCGGGCCCTGTCGAGGTTGGCAGGGCTGACTGGAAACCAGCGCCGCTCGCGGAAACGCTCGACACGCTGGCCGAGCCACCAGTTGACCAGCGAGCCAAGGACATTGCCCAGCGTCGCTACCGTCAACAGCAACCACAGCCAGTATTGGTCGCTGAGCAACAGTCCCACCAGCAACGCTTCAGACTGCAGAGGCAACAGCGTCGCTGCACCGAATGCCGCGAAAAACAGCCCGATATACGCACCGAAGATCAACGGGCAGGGTAGTCCGCCACGACCACATCAGTGCCGTCTTTTTTCAGACCGATAACCTGGTAGGCGTCGCTCATGCCGTCCATTTCCATGCCGGGCGAGCCCATCGGCATGCCCGGCGCGGCTACGCCCAGCAGGTCGTCGCGCTTGCCCAGCGCCAGCACCTGCTCGGCGGGCACATGGCCTTCGACGAATTTACCGTTGATCAAACCGGTGTGGCACGAGCCCAGGCGGGGAGGTACACCGTGCTGTTTCTTGAATTCGCTCATGTTGCTTTCGACGTGATCCGCGACCTTGAAGCCATTGGCTTCCAGGTGACTGATCCATTTTTTGCAGCAACCGCAGTTGGCGTCGCGGTGGACTTCAATCGGGATGAGGTCGGCGGCCTGGGCGAGGGAGGAAACAAACAGGGCGCTCAGGGCGGCCAGACGCAGGTGATTTCGCATGGGGATCTCGTCTCGGGGTGCGGGCAAAATTGCATTCTGACCATTTTAGCCAACCAGGAGCCAAGAGAGTGTTTCAGAGTGTGAGGTACAGCGAATCCTGCAGCTGCCTAAGGCTGCGTCCGGCTCTGGACGCGATCACGCGATCGAACGAGATCGGACGCAGCCTTCGGCAGCTGCTTGGGTTGTGTCTGCATTACCGTACTTTAAAACGCCCCATGATCGCACTCACGCGGCTGTTCGCCTCCAGCAATTGCCGGGTATTGTGTTCACTCGCCTCACCGCTTTTCACCAGTTCATCCACCATGTGGCGGATCTGCACCATGCTGCGGTTGATCTCTTCGGTCACCGCGCTTTGCTGTTCGGCGGCGGTCGCGATTTGTGTGCTGAGGCTGTTGATATGGCTGACCGAGCCGGCCATTTCGTCCAGTCCGGTGTTCACCCGCGAGGTTGCGTCGGCGGCGGATTGGCAACTGACCTGGGTATTTTCCATGGCGCTGACCGATGAGCTGACACCTTGGGTCAGGCGCGCCAGCATTTCATTGATTTCCGAGGTGCTCGCCTGGGTACGGGCGGCCAGTGCGCGGACTTCATCGGCGACCACTGCGAAGCCACGACCCTGTTCACCGGCCCGTGCCGCTTCGATGGCGGCGTTGAGCGCCAGCAGGTTGGTCTGTCCGGCGATGGCGCCGATCACACCGAGAATCTCGGTGATGCGCTGAGCGTCCTGCTGCATGCTTTCGACTTTGCGCGTCGCGCTCGCCACTTCATCGATCAACGCTACTACGCTGCTGGACGCTTCACCGACCACCACCCGCGAGCGGTCAGCGTTTTCGTTGGCGCGCTGAGTGAACGCTGCAGTTTCGGCAGCATTCTGCGCAACGCTTTCGGCGGTCGAGCTCATTTCGGTGATCGCAGTGACCGTCTGATCGGTTTCCGAGGCGTGGCGTATCAGTATCTGACTGGTGTGGGCGGACGAGCGCTGCAGGTTGTCCAGGCCGGATGCCATGGCCCCGGTGGCCTGGGTGACTTCACCGATCATGCTCTGCAAGTAGGCGATGAATGCATTGATCGAGTGACCGATGGCGCCGAGTTCATCTTCAGCACGAATGGTAATGCGTTTGGTCAGATCGGCATCGCCAGCGGACAGGGCGTCGATGTTGGCCTTGAG
>JALYPE010000645.1 GCA_030856525.1 Pseudomonadota bacterium
GAATGTTACACCGCATTCGCGAGCAAGCCCGCTCCCACAATGGCTCTATGTGCTGCCAGACGACTTACAAGTCGCCGTAACCCAACGAACGCAACGCACGCTCATCGTCAGACCAGCCGCCCTTCACCTTGACCCAGAGGTTGAGCATGATCTTGGAGTCGAACAGCAGCTCCATGTCTTTGCGCGCTTCGGTGCCGATGCGTTTGATGCGCTCGCCCTTGTCGCCAATGATGATCTTCTTCTGGCCGTCACGTTCCACGAGAATCAACGCATGAATGTGCAAGGTCTTGCCCTGCTGCTTGAACTCTTCGATTTCCACGGTGATCTGGTACGGTAGCTCGGCGCCCATCTGGCGCATGATTTTCTCGCGCACCAGTTCCGCAGCGAGGAAACGGCTGCTGCGGTCGGTGATCTGGTCTTCCGGGAAGAAGTGATCGTTTTCCGGCAGATAGCCGGCAATCACCCGTTCCAACGCTTCGAGGTTGTGGCCGTGCTGGGCCGAGATCGGCATGATCTGCGCGTTCGGCAGCTGCTCCTGCAACCAGGAAAGGTGCGGCATCAGCTCGGCTTTGTCTTCGATGCGGTCGGTCTTGTTCAGCGCCACGATCAACGGGCCGGTCACATACTGGACGCGCTCGAGGACCATCTGGTCTTCGTCGGTCCACTTGGTGCGGTCAACCACAAAAATCACCACGTCGACGTCTTTCAACGCCGCCGAGGCAGTTTTGTTCATGTAACGGTTGAGGGCCTTTTCGCCACCCTTGTGCATGCCCGGGGTGTCGACGTAGATCGCTTGCACGTCCCCTTCGGTCTTGATGCCGAGCATGTTGTGGCGAGTGGTCTGCGGCTTGCGCGAGGTAATCGCCAGCTTCTGGCCGAGGATGTGATTGAGCAACGTGGACTTGCCCACGTTCGGACGGCCAACGATGGCAACATAGCCACAGCGTGTTGCGGTTGTATCAGTCATTGCCATTCTCCACACCCAGGGCAATCAGTGCTGCGGCGGCCGCTACCTGTTCGGCAATACGACGACTCACACCCTGACCTCGGCTTTTTTCATTCAATAAGGTGATTTCACATTCGACGAAGAACGTCCGGCAATGCGGCTCACCCTGGATATCCACCACTTCGTAACGCGGCAGTTCGCAACCACGGGACTGCAGGTGTTCCTGCAGGCGGGTTTTCGGATCTTTGTTGGTATCGACCAGCGTCAGGCCTTCGAACTCGCCGGCCAGCCAGGCCAGCACGCGCTCGCGGGCGACGTCCATGCCGGCGTCCAGGTAGATGGCGCCAATCAGCGCTTCAAGGGCATCGGCCAGAATCGACTCGCGACGAAAACCGCCGCTTTTCAATTCGCCGGACCCCAGGCGCAGGTACTCGCCCAGATCAAAACCGCGAGCCAGTACAGCCAGGGTTTCACCTTTCACCAGGCGGGCGCGCAAACGCGACAACTGACCTTCGCGGGCCAGCGGGAAGCGGTCGAACAGCGCTTCGCCAGCGACAAAGTTGAGGATGGCATCACCAAGGAATTCCAGGCGTTCGTTGTTGCGCCCGGCAAAGCTGCGGTGAGTCAGGGCCAGGACCATCAGTTCCTGATCCTTGAAAGTGTAGCCGAGCTGACGCTCTAGACGGCTCAAGGAAACGCTCACGGTTTACCCACGCTGGGTTCGTGGCTGGATTTTACCGCTATGGCCGACAGGCGGCACAGGCTTGGGACAAATAACGCTGTGTTCAAAAATTACGTCCTGACTATCAGTGTTTTCATGCCTCGGGGGCCGGTTGTGGCGGCTCCAGAAATGCATTCGGCGCTGTGTTCAACAGCGCCGTTGTGATTACTTGATCAGGCCAACCCGCGAGAAATTCGGCAGGTGACTGAGTTTGGGTTCCGGCCAGCTCATCCAGACTGCGAAGGCCTTGCCGACAATATTCTTGTCGGGAACCATGCCCAGCAGATCCTTGGGAATGTTCGGATCATCCCAGTAACGACTGTCATTGGAGTTGTCGCGGTTATCGCCCATCATGAAATAGTGCCCGGCAGGTACGGTCCATGAGCGATCCGGCGGAGCGCGGTAACGAGTCATTTCCTTGCGGATCTGATGCTCTGCTGCGCCCAGTTTCTCTTTGTAGAGTTCAGCGCTGCCCAGCGTACCCGGCTCGGAACCGACCAATTGCTCGGCAACCGATTCACCGT
>JALYPE010000668.1 GCA_030856525.1 Pseudomonadota bacterium
GTTGCTGAACGTGCTGAATGCGCATAACTCACTGGGCAAGGCCGGGGTGTTGGAGGGGATGGACAGTCGCCGGATGAATGAGACGGTGTCGGCGACGTTGTATGCGGCGGCGGCTTTGGTGGGGGTGGTTGATAATCAGGTGAGGAAGGGGTTTGGGAAGGATAGGTTCTTTATTCGCTCGTCAGCGGCACCGACGCTTACTTTGCTTGGTGGGGTGATTGGTGGATTGTCTTTCCTCGCAGCAGCTAACGAATACAGGTCTCTGCAAGTTCAACTAGAGAAAGCACAGACTCGTGTCGATCCGTGGCTTGAGATGCGACAGCCGGTGGTTGCGGGGCAGGTTGGTGCTTTTGGTGCCCAAGCACTGGTGGGGATGGCCCAAACGGGTAGGGCATTGGCAGGTGTAGTCGAGGTCGAGGTCGCCATCTTGCGCTACACGCTATACATGGGACCGATAAACTGGATCCTCGCGGGATTAGGTGTTTTATATCTGATTGCCTGGTTCTTCGAACGCACTCCGCTGCAAAATTTCCTCAGCTCCTGCTGCTGGTCCAAAACCCGAGCTGTTGATCTGGAGCCCATCGCCCCCAAAGCCCAGCAGAATGAACTCGATCGGCTTTACTTCATTCTTTATGCGCCTCGGGTCAGCATGCAAAGCAACTCGGAGTCGACCGCGGGTGACGGCCCTTCAGGCCTCGCTTTCGTCAGCTCGATCAATGCCTTGACCATCGATTTGCCAGGTGCTGAGCCCGGCAGTGTCTACCTGGAACTGAGCATGATGGGTGACCCGGTGGACACTCAGCGCAACCGTGATCTGATCAAAAACAGCCCGCTCGATCGTTACAGGCCACCGCGCCCTTGGCGAAATTTGGCGCCGCACTGGTTGAACAGCAGCACGTGTCAGTGGATACCGTACCAAGAAGGTCAAGGCTTACGCTTGACTGGCCCCTTCACTACGTTGCCGAACGTACTGGGCTCAACACCCAGCACGGTTTCCCTGCGTTTGCGCTACCGCACACCTTTAACCTCAATGCTTGGCGCGCGTACTTTTATCGGTGGCGAGCGAGGGCTTGCCTTCACCTTAAATAATGACACCGGCGTGATCGAGCTATGGGCTGACCCAACGCCTGAACTGGATCGCGTGCCGAACTACCCGCTGGGCGAGGATCACCCCGGCGCCATTTACCTGCAACCCAAGGACAAACGATGAGCACGCCACCGGCAGGCACTACAAAAAAACGGATATTTTCGCGAAATGATTACCTGGCGCCGTTGCCCTTCCTACGGGCGAGAAACCCTCGGATGTGCTCAATGCCATCTGGCGTAAAAATGGAGTTTTTTTAGACATAGGCAGCTACAGCATCGGTTCTGCTGTCATGGTGATATGGCCGGTGGTATTGCTATTTACGCTTGTGAATTACATCACACCCGATCCTCTGATATGGGGCGGAGGTCTGATTATTGTGGGCATTCCTGTTTTGCTTGTAGTCCATGGCCTTTTTCGTGATGTTCCCCAACCGATACGTTTCAACCGCCAACGCCGAGAAGTCTGCGTGCCCCGAGACGACGGCGAGTACTGGATAGTCCCCTGGGAAACCGTGACCGCCGCCGCGACTCAACAATCATCGGTCAGCCAGGCGGGTAGAGCGACAATGGGTTTGTTGATCGTCGGTTTCGAAAACCCTGATCCGCAGGCCAAGGAAGACAACAAACATTTCTCGCTAGGCTTTAACTGCGGTGGCGGGACCACAGCGATGGCGTTGTGGGAGTGCATGCGTACTTATATGGAAGTTGGGCCGAATGCTGTCGAGGACCAGACCGCGCGTTTCGACAGGTCTAATGGAATATGGGCTACCTATCTGGACGATCTTATAAAAGCCGCCAAATTGAGAGGCTGGCCTTTGACTATTTTGTGGGAAGGTTTCTGCGGGATTTTCATTTTTAACACGCTGCTGATTGACGTGCTTGAACGATGGAAACTAAATCCACCGCCAGATTTACCGTATCCCGACATCATCGAATGGTCCAAACCCTTGCCTCCCGAACAGTGGGCCAAACGCTCCCCAGAACTGGAAGAAGCCATTGCTAAACGCGAGGCTGAACTGGCCACGCGGCACAAGGATGCCGCATGAGCGCTCACCCACTATGTACACCCAAGCGGTAGTTTCGCGCGATGACAAACGAGTGCCACCGGCGCCAATGATCATAAAACGAGGCATTTCCGAGAAAGGTGTAGGACGTCTCCGAAACGCAAAAACCAGGTATCAGTCCTCAGAAAGCTCATCTAAAGTTCGTTCGTCGCCGACAAATCGGTGATCGACCTTAGCCGGTCGTAACAGATGATGCACAAGCGCCGGTATAATCGTGGCGCTTTTGGCTGCCTTGCATGTACGTGTTTATGGTGGCTGTGCGTGGGACACCTTCGGGTGTGCCGGTTTCATCTGACCGGTCGGCTACCCGCGTACGGCTACCACTCTGATTCGTTTAGCGTATTTCTGATTTCCTCGCCTCTGGGTTTGTGTCCAAAGCAGGAAGCCTTGTGCCTTGGTCAAAGCCGCGGGCTGAGTGGGATCACCCTCGTCAAACCAAGGAAGCTGTCGTGAAAAACTACGCAGTCATTATCACTGGCATAAGCCTGCTTTTCATGGGGGCCATGGCAGAAGCCTCGATGCGTTGTCAAAAAGGCATTATTGACCAGGGGGACACTACTGTTGACGTACTTAAAAAATGCGGGCAACCCGCGAACCGTCAGGTCATCGATCCCATCGTAGGTAGCAATGGACAGGTGCCCTACAAGTCGTTGCCGGTGGAAAGGTGGCTCTACGGGCCACGCGCCGGCATGCTCTATTACTTGCGGTTTCTTGACGGCAATCTAGTGGAGATAAGAAGTAATAGGGAATGAATGTCCACTTTGGAGCACACGGGTCAGGGTCACGCTTTGCGTTTGATTGCCTATTGACTTGCCCCCCGTTGCCCGGCTAATTTCCAGACATGACTTCCACCGTACTGCGCTGCCAGCCAACCATTATTACCGCCATTCCTTATCTGGCGGGCTAGCTCACGACTGCAGCACCCAACCCGCCCTAGAGGCGGGTTTTGTTTTTCTGTCTCGGGGCTCTGATCAGTTTTCAGGAGACCCTCATGCCCAGTACGCCCGCCCAACAAGCCTTGCTCGAGTCTTACGTTAAAAAGATCCTCGCTGCGCCGGTCTACGAACTTGCCGTACGCACACCGCTGCAAGCAGCACCGGCGTTGTCCCTCGCCTTGGGCAATCAGATCCTGCTGAAACGCGAGGATTTGCAACCGACCTTTTCCTTCAAGATCCGTGGCGCTTATAACAAACTGGTGAACTTCAGTGCTGCGCAGAAGCAACGCGGCGTGATCACCGCCTCAGCCGGCAATCATGCCCAAGGCGTAGCGCTGGCGGCACGGGAACTGGGCATCGGCGCTACCATTGTCATGCCCGCCAACACGCCGGAGTTGAAGGTGCTGGGCGTACGCAGTCGCGGCGCCGAGGCGCTGTTGCACGGGGACAGTTTTCCCTTTGCCCTGGCCCATGCGCTGAAGCTGGCCGAGCAAACCGGCAAGCACTTTGTTTCGCCCTTCGACGATCAGGATGTTATAGCCGGGCAGGGCACTGTCGCCATGGAAGTCCTGCGTCAGCATCAAGGGCCGTTAGATGCAATCTTCGTCCCGGTGGGCGGTGGCGGTTTGATTGCCGGCATTGCCGCGTACGTCAAATACCTGCGGCCAGAGGTGCGCATCATAGGTGTGGAGTCGGAACACTCCGCCTGTTTGTACGCTGCTTTACAGGCCGGTGAGCGGGTAGTCCTGCCAAGCGTCGGCAGCTTCGCCGACGGCGTAGCGGTCGCGCAAATCGGGGCTCATGGTTTTGACGTGTGTAGGTTCTGCGTCGACGAGGTGATCACGGTCAGCAACGATGAGCTTTGCATCGCACTGAAGAATATCTACGACGACACCCGCTCGATCACCGAGCCTTCCGGCGCCTTGGCGGTGGCCGGGATCAAGAAATACGTAGCGCAGACGGGTGCTCGGGGGCAGACACTGATCGCCATCAACTCCGGTGCCAATATCAATTTTGATACCTTGCGGCACGTGGCTGAACGCGTTGCTTTGAGTGAGGCATTGGCTTAATGGCACTGCGGGTGTGAGACAGCTTCAGAGCTTCAGGGAATGGGATATTTTGCTCGCCTCGAAACCGACTGTTATCCATGGAGGAAAAATTGCGGATTTACATGACAGGTGCTTCGTGTGCGGGCGTGACCACTTTGGGTCAAAACGTCGCAGCTCTGCTCGGGGTACGACAT
>JALYPE010000714.1 GCA_030856525.1 Pseudomonadota bacterium
CGCCAACGTCTGCTACGACATTCGCGGGCCAGTGCTCAAGCACGCCAAACGCCTGGAAGAGGAAGGTCATCGCATCCTCAAGCTGAACATCGGCAACCCGGCGCCCTTTGGTTTCGAAGCGCCGGATGAAATCCTCCAGGACGTGATCCGCAACCTGCCGACTGCCCAGGGTTACAGCGATTCCAAAGGCCTCTTCAGCGCGCGCAAAGCAGTCATGCAGTATTACCAGCAGAAGCAGGTGGAAGGCGTCGGCATTGAAGACATCTATCTGGGTAACGGCGTTTCCGAACTGATCGTGATGTCGATGCAGGCGCTGCTCAACAACGGCGACGAAGTGCTGGTACCCGCGCCTGACTATCCGCTGTGGACCGCCGCCGTCAGCCTGTCGGGCGGCAATCCGGTGCATTACCTGTGCGACGAGCAGGCCAACTGGTGGCCGGACCTGGCCGACATCAAGGCCAAGATCACCCCGAACACCAAGGCACTGGTGATCATCAACCCGAACAACCCGACCGGCGCGGTGTATTCCAAAGAAGTGCTGCTGGGCATGCTCGAACTGGCCCGCCAGCACAACCTGGTGGTCTTTTCCGACGAGATCTACGACAAGATTCTCTACGACGACGCTGTGCACATCTGCACCGCTTCGCTGGCGCCGGACCTGCTGTTCCTGACGTTCAACGGCCTGTCCAAATCCTACCGTGTGGCCGGTTTCCGCTCTGGCTGGATCGCCATCTCCGGTCCGAAACATCATGCGCATAGCTACATCGAAGGCATCGACATGCTGGCCAACATGCGTCTGTGCGCGAACGTGCCGAGCCAGCATGCCATCCAGACCGCCCTCGGTGGTTATCAGAGCATCAATGATCTGGTGCTGCCGCAAGGTCGATTGCTGGAACAACGCAATCGTACCTGGGAGCTGCTCAACGATATTCCGGGCGTGAGCTGCGTCAAGCCGATGGGCGCGCTGTACGCGTTCCCGCGGATCGATCCGAAAGTCTGCCCGATCCACAACGACGAAAAGTTCGTGCTCGACCTGCTGTTGTCCGAGAAGCTGCTTGTCGTGCAGGGCGCCGCGTTCAACTGGCCGTGGCCGGACCACTTCCGCGTGGTGACGCTGCCGCGCGTGGACGATCTGGACATGGCCATCGGCCGCATCGGCAATTTTCTCAAGTCCTACCGTCAGTAAGCCGTTCGATCCTGGCGCGACTTCTCAAAAAACAGTCGCACCAGGATTGATTCAGCAACATATCTTTGCACCCTGACCGACTTCGCAACACCGGCCACCTCGCAATGGCCTGTTTCGCGCTCGCGCGCAACAATTACGGGGGCTGCGCTGTGAATTGCCAAACGAATTTATCCCTCACAACCGTCGGAAATACCCTTCAGGGCGCGGAACGTTTGCTGTAGGACACAGTTTGAAATAGTCACCCGGTTGAATAGCCCGGTGCAGCACCTTATATACCCCGCAGTAAGCTACATCTTTAGCATGAGGAGATTTCTACAACCATGATGCGCATCCTGCTGTTTTTGGCCACTAACCTGGCGGTCGTGCTGATTGCCAGCATCACCCTGAGCCTTTTCGGCTTCAACGGGTTCATGGCGGCCAACGGGGTTGATCTCAACCTCAATCAGCTGCTGATTTTCTGTGCGGTCTTTGGTTTCGCCGGTTCGCTGTTCTCGCTGTTCATCTCCAAGTGGATGGCGAAGATGAGCACCAGCACCCAGATCATTACCCAGCCGCGAACACGTCACGAGCAATGGCTGCTGCAAACGGTCGAGCAATTGTCCCGTGAAGCCGGGATCAAGATGCCGGAAGTCGGGATTTTCCCGGCCTACGAGGCAAACGCCTTCGCCACCGGCTGGAACAAGAACGACGCACTGGTCGCGGTCAGCCAAGGCCTGCTCGAACGATTCTCGCCGGATGAAGTGAAAGCTGTTCTGGCCCATGAAATCGGACACGTGGCGAATGGCGACATGGTCACTTTGGCGCTGATTCAAGGCGTGGTGAACACCTTCGTGATGTTCTTCGCGCGGATCATCGGCAACTTCGTCGACAAGGTGATCTTCAAGAACGAAGGCGGCCAAGGCATCGCTTATTACGTGGCGACCATCTTCGCCGAACTGGTGCTGGGCATTCTGGCCAGCTCCATCGTCATGTGGTTCTCGCGTAAGCGTGAGTTCCGTGCTGACGAAGCCGGTGCACGCCTGGCCGGTACCAACGCTATGATTGGCGCACTGCAACGCCTTCGCGCTGAACAGGGCTTGCCGGTGCACATGCCTGACACCCTGAACGCCTTCGGCATCAACGGTGGCATCAAACAGGGCTTCGCCCGCATGTTCATGAGCCACCCGCCGCTGGAAGAGCGCATCGATGCACTGCGTCGTCGCGGCTGACAGGTTCGGCAATAACGAAAAAGGCCCGCAGCGATGCGGGCCTTTTTTTATGTCGAATTTCGCGGAGGTCTTGGCACCCGGACTGAGCTAACGGCCGGAGATCCGGTAAACCCGTTCTTCAAGACGTGTCACGCCGTTGTCGACAAACCTGGAGCTCTCGCTCAGCACGTCCTGATCCTCCAGAATCTTCAGCGTCCAGAACCCGGCGAACAGCCCCTGAACTTCGTCGTCAAGTACAGCAAAAGGCGGACCGTCCATCTGCGACTGGTCGTAATCCAGGGTAATCATAAGTCCCAGCGACTCCCTTGGCATAATCCGGTTGAGATGAGCAGCGTATTGCTGGCGCATCGCCGGTGGCAGCGCAATAAGCGCAGCGCGGTCGTACAGCGCCGTGCAATCGGCAACGTCGCCTGCGGTCAACTCAAAGAAATCACCGCACCACAGCTCGATCGAGCCCGCGCGGTAAACCTTGAATGGACCCTGTTCGCTAACGTTCGGGTCGAAATGATGCTCGCTGAAAAAATCTTCTACAGCTTTTTCCGACAGTTCAATCCCCAGGACTTCATGTCCCTGATGCGCCAGCCACAACAAATCCAGACTTTTCCCACACAGCGGCACCAGCACGCGCGCGCCTTCTTCCAACGTCAACTGCGGCCAGAACCGCTGGAGATAAGGATTCACTTCCGGCAGATGGAAGCCGATCTGATTCGACTGCCACCGCTTGTGCCAAAACTCCGGCTGCATAAATAACCCCAAATTTTCGATCAAACCACCCTAAAACTTATATTAGATTTAGATCAATGATCTGACTGAAGATGCTGCCATCTTAACCTTCAGGAGCTTGTTTATGTTCCCTAGCCTGTATATCTCTCATGGTTCGCCGATGCTGGCGCTCGAACCCGGCGCCAGCGGACCTGCCCTGGCACGCCTGGCGGGCGAGCTGGAAAAGCCGAAGGCGATCGTCATTGTTTCCGCGCACTGGGAAAGCGGTGAACTGCTGGTTAGCGGCAACCCGCAGCCGGAAACCTGGCATGACTTTGGGGGCTTTCCGCAGGCCTTGTTCCAGGTGCAATACCCGGCACCAGGCGATCCTCAGCTGGCGACCGAGGTCGCAGGCCTGTTGAACAGCCATGATCTGCCTGCTCGCATCGACTCCCGTCGGCCGTTCGACCATGGCGTCTGGGTGCCGCTGTCATTGATGTATCCACACGCTGACATTCCCGTGGTGCAAGTTTCGCTGCCGACCCGTGGCGGCCCCGCCCTGCAAACCCGCGTCGGTCGGGCCCTGTCCAGCCTGCGTGCGCAAGGCGTGCTGTTGATCGGCTCCGGCAGCATTACCCACAACCTGCGCGAACTGGACTGGCACGCCGGGCCGGAAAGCGTTGAACCCTGGGCTAAAGTCTTTCGCGACTGGATGATCGAAAAACTCGAAGCCGACGACGAAGCAGCGCTACACGATTATCGCCAGCAATCGCCCAACGCGGCGCGTAACCACCCAAGTGACGAACATCTGTTGCCGCTATTCTTCGCTCGCGGTGCCGGCGGAGCATTCAGCACGGTTCACAAGGGTTTCACCATGGGCGCGCTGGGCATGGACATTTACCGCTTCGGATAACGCAAGAGAGTTCTGCGGCGGCCCGATCAAGCCACGTCGACGCCCACATGAATCGCATCGTGCCGCCAGAACTCCAGGTCACAGTCGATCAGCCTCTCGTGCTGGTCGTAGTTGACCCGGGCTATGCGCAATCCCGGGCTGCCCACCGACACCCGTAACGCGGCCGCCGCGTCGACCGACAACGCCGTCGGCACAATTTCGAACCGCACCCGTCCGTAATGCAATTGGTAGTGCCGGGCGTACAGTTCGGTGATCGACTGATTCAAGTCGAATTCCAGAATGCCGGGGAAGAACTTCGGATTCAGGTAATGCTCCACGTACAGCACCAGACGTTGATCTATCCGGCGCGCCCGGCAGATCTGGATCACGCTTGATAACGCCGGCAGTTGCAGCCACGCGCAGACCGCCGCCGACGCCGGTTGCAAGCGGGCCGAGATCACTTCGGTGGAAGGCACCCGCCCCTGAGCACTGACCATCGCGTGAAAATGGCTGCGCTGCATCAGGTTATAGGCCAGGCGCGGCGGCGATACGAACCAGCCCCGGCGCTCTTCGCGATAGATATGCCCTTGCGCTTCCAGCTGCAACAAGGCCTCCCGCACGGTTATTCGAGTGGTGGCGAACAACTCGCTGAGCTTGCGCTCGGCCGGCAACTTGCTGCCGGGCGCGAGCAAGCCGTGATCGAGCTGTTCCTGAAGAACCTGCCCGATTGTTGTCACCGATTTGGTGGTTTCGACGCGCATCAGCGTTACCTATCTGGACTAGACCAGCACTGTTTCGGCGCGGGATAGCCCCTGCCGAGTCAACGCTTTCACTCTCGACAAGCCTAGGCACTGGTCATGACTGGCAGATGACAAAGGCGCTGAACGGTCTCCTTCCCTGCGGCAATATCGTGACCGAATCCTTTGAGATCAGCCCTTTGCGCATGGTCTACGCTTTAACCGGAACTTGAGCACATCACAGCCAGGCGAGACAGCTCGGCGCCGCGCGACATCAAAATGTCATCCACGTCGCCTAGATTGGCTCAGGTATTGCTGACCTAGACCAACATAATCGCAATCGCAGCGTGTAAACGCCCAAAGGAGCTTCGGAATGAAACAGCTTTTCCTGGCATCACTGTTAGGCTCGACCATTGCCCTGTGCACTGCCGCCATGGCGGCAGACACCGATCTGAAAACCCTGGAGGCCGCAGCGAAAGCGGAAGGTGAAGTCAACAGTGTCGGCATGCCCGACAACTGGGCAAACTGGAAAGGTACCTGGGATGACCTGGCCAAAAATTATGGCCTGAAACACATCGACACGGACATGAGTTCGGCGCAGGAACTGGCCAAGTTCAAAGCCGAGAAGGACAACGCCTCCGCCGACATCGGCGACGTCGGTGCGGCATTCGGCCCTATCGCGGTCAAGCAGGAAGTCTCGCAGCCGTACAAGCCAAGCACCTGGGAACAGATCCCGGCCTGGGCCAAGGACAAGGATGGTCATTGGGCACTCGCCTACACCGGCACCATCGCTTTCATCATCAACAAAAAGTTGCTGCATGGTTCCGAAGCGCCGAAAAGCTGGGCTGACCTCAAGACAGGCAAATACAAAG
>JALYPE010000723.1 GCA_030856525.1 Pseudomonadota bacterium
CCGTTGAGCGGTGAGCAACCCGGCGACACCGCCCAGCAGGGCGCCGCCGAGCAGCACCGGCGCGGTAAAGAGAATCGCCAACAGGCACAGCAGTCCGCACAGCGGATCGCGCTGGAGGAAGATCTGGCTGAAGCCGTTGAGCAGGGCAGTCGCCCAATCGGGGCAGTGGGTGTTGAAGTGGTTGGCAGGCATGGCAGTTCTGAAAGTCAGTGAAACCGAGGTGCCTGCTTCGCGAGCACGCCCGCTCCCACACTGAATCTTTGTTCAGTCATTGAATCTGTGGTGTACACAAATCAATTGTGGGAGCGGGCTTGCTTGCGAAGAGGCCGGTGTGGGCGCTAAATCAATGTTTCGATACGCAACGAATTAGTCGACCCCGGCTGCCCGAACGGCACACCCGCCGTGATCAACAGGGTATCGCCACGCTGCGCCATGCCCTGGGCCTGAGCAATTTCCAGGGCCGTCGAACACACCTCATCCACCTGGCGCAGGCGATCATTGACCACCGAATGCACGCCCCAGGCCACAGTCAAGCGCCGAGCCGTTTGCAAATTCGGCGTCAGGTTGAGGATCGGCACCGTCGGCCGCTCCCTGGCAGCGCGCAGACTCGAGGTCCCCGATTCGCTGTAATTCACCAATACCGCCACCGGCAGCACATTACTGATACGGCGGATCGCACAGCTGATGGCATCGGACACGGTGGCTTCGGCTTTCGGACGGCTCACGTCCAGTTGCGCCTGATAATCCGGACCGTTTTCCACCTGGCGAATGATCTTGCTCATCATCTGCACAGCTTCCAACGGGTAGTCGCCGGATGCGGTTTCCGCCGACAGCATCACCGCATCCGCACCTTCCGCCACGGCGTTGGCCACGTCAGTGACTTCGGCGCGGGTCGGGGCCGGAGAGAAGCGCATCGACTCGAGCATCTGCGTCGCCACCACCACCGGTTTGCCGAGGGCACGGCAGGTCGAGATGATGTTCTTCTGGATCTGCGGCACGCTTTCCGCCGGGACTTCCACGCCGAGGTCGCCGCGAGCGACCATGATCGCGTCACTCAACTCGGCGATTTCGCGCAGTTGGGTCACGGCCGACGGTTTCTCGATCTTGGCCATCAGGAAAGCCCTGTCGCCGATCAATTCGCGTGCTTCGCGGATGTCCTGCGGTCGCTGCACGAACGACAGCGCGACCCAATCCACACCCAGCTCCAGACCGAAACTCAAGTCGCGCCGGTCCTTGGCCGTCAACGGGCTCAGCTCCAGAACGGCTTGCGGCACGTTGACGCCTTTGCGGTCCGACAGTTCGCCGCCGTTAAGCACGGTGGTGTCGATCGCGTCGTCGTACTTGGTGACCACGCGCAGACGCAGCTTGCCATCGTCCAACAGCAGGTCCATGCCCACCTCCAGCGCCGCGATGATTTCCGGGTGCGGCAGGTTGACCCGACGCTGATCGCCCGGCGTCGGGTCGAGGTCCAGGCGCAGGGCCTGGCCACGATGCAGCTGCACCTTGCCGTCGGCGAACTTGCCGACGCGCAGTTTCGGGCCTTGCAGGTCCATCAGAATGCCCAGCGGATAATTCAGCTGGCGCTCGACTTCACGAATCCACTGAAAACGCTTGGCGTGGTCGGCGTGATCACCGTGGCTGAAATTGAGACGGAAGATATTGACCCCCGCCTGCACCAGTTCGCGGATGTCTTCGATGCCGTCGGTGGCCGGGCCGAGAGTGGCGAGTATTTTGACCTTTTTGTCAGGCGTCATGTTTAGGGTTCTCGAGAATCAGGATGGCGCGGAAGTCGTTGACATTGGTGCGCGTCGGCTCGGTGACGATCAAGGCGTCGAGTGCCTGGAAATAGCCGTAGCCGTTGTTGTTGTCGAGTTCGTCGCTGGCGCTCAGGCCGAGGGCGGCGGCGCGGGCGTAGCTGTCCGGGGTCATGATCGCGCCGGCGTTGTCTTCGGAACCATCGATGCCGTCAGTATCACCGGCCAGGGCGTAAACGCCGGGCAAACCTTTGAGGCTGTCGGTCAGGCTCAGGAGGAATTCGGCGTTGCGTCCGCCACGGCCATTGCCGCGCACAGTCACCGTGGTTTCGCCGCCCGAGAGAATCACGCACGGCACCGGCAACGGCTGACCGTGCAAGACCACTTGCCGGGCGATGCCGGCGTGGACCTTGGCCACTTCGCGCGACTCACCTTCCAGATCACCCAGGATCAACGGACTGAAACCGGCCTGACGCGCTTTCACCGCCGCCGCTTCGAGCGACTGTTGCGGACGGGCGATCAGTTGGAAGTGACTGCGCTCGAGGCTCGGATCACCGGGTTTGACGGTTTCCGATTCGGGGCTTTGCAGCCAGGTGCGCACCGAGGCCGGAATGTCGATGGCATAACGTTTGAGGATCGCCAGTGCTTCGGCAGACGTGCTCGGGTCGGCCACGGTCGGGCCGGAGGCGATGACCGTAGCGAGGTCGCCCGGTACATCGGAAATCGCGTAGGTGTAGACAGTGGCAGGCCAGCAGGCCTTGCCGAGACGGCCGCCCTTGATTGCCGAGAGGTGCTTGCGCACGCAGTTCATCTCGCCGATGGTGGCGCCGGATTTGAGCAGGGCTTTGTTGATCGATTGCTTGTCGGCGAGGGTGATGCCTTCGGCTGGAAGGGCGAGCAATGCAGAGCCACCACCTGACAGCAAAAAGATCACCCGGTCATCTTCGGTCAGGTTGCTGACCAGTTCGAAGACGCGCTTGGCGACGGCCTGACCGGCTGCATCCGGGACCGGATGCGCGGCCTCGACCACTTCGATTTTTTCGCACGGCGCGCCGTGGCCGTAGCGCGTCACGACCAGACCGGAGACTTCACCCTGCCAGCAGTGCTCGACCACTTGCGCCATGGCCGCCGCGGCTTTGCCGGCGCCGATGACGATCACCCGACCGCTGCGATCAGGCGGCAGATATGCTTCGAGAACTTGCTGCGGATGGGCCGCGTCAATGGCTGTGGCAAACAGCTCGCGCAGGAATTGTTGCGGATCGACCGACATGGCGGGCTCCCGGAATTTTTTGTTGTTCTAAGGGCAACACGGCCTGTAGGAGCCGGCTTGCTGGCGATGCAGGCGATGCGGTCAGTCTGTTAAGCCGCGCAGACT
>JALYPE010000756.1 GCA_030856525.1 Pseudomonadota bacterium
ACGCTGCCCTGCCCCAGGCTATTCAATGCGGCGATAAATGCCGGGCGTTGCTGGGCGTCCAGCGCCAGCAGGCGTGAGCCTTTGCCGAGGGCGATAGCGCCCCAGGCTTTGCCGATGGCGATTTGCGGGCGCAACAGGCTGGCGCCGTCTTCGCGTTGCAGGCTGAGCAGGTGCCCACCTGCGTCCAGCACGGCAATGGTCAAAGGGGCCGCGCTGATGGCGCGGCCGGCGGAGATAGCCTGACTGGTCAGGTTGACTGCAACGTTCAAGGTTAAAGCGCTCATGGTGCTGTCCTCATTTTGTTATAGGAAAAGCCGTTGTCCTGCGCTCAAGTGACGCAGGCCGATGCAACAAATAGAACACAATGACTTATTATTTTGTATACAATAAATATCGAAAAACGCCACATGCGACGAAAAGCCACAGCAGGATAGGCTTCCGACGAATGAAACAGGTGCTTGATAAAATGGATTGACCTGCGCCGTCCGCCGTGAATACACTCTGCGCAAAGCCACTTGTATACAATTACAAAACGTAAGAGGCACAAAACCATGAGCAAAATGAGAGCAATCGAAGCCGCCGTTCTGGTGATGCGCCGTGAAGGGGTTGATACCGCTTTTGGCATCCCGGGCGCCGCGATCAACCCGCTGTACAACGCCTTGCAGAAGGTCGGTGGCATCGATCACGTCCTCGCTCGCCACGTTGAAGGCGCCTCGCACATGGCTGAGGGTTACACCCGCACCAAGGCCGGCAATATCGGCGTTTGCATCGGCACTTCCGGCCCTGCCGGCACGGACATGGTCACGGGGCTTTACAGCGCCTCGGCCGACTCGATCCCGATTTTGTGCATCACCGGGCAAGCACCCCGCGCCCGTATGCACAAAGAAGACTTCCAGGCTGTCGACATCACCAGCATCGTCAAGCCAGTGACCAAGTGGGCGACCACCGTTCTGGAACCGGGCCAGGTGCCATACGCGTTCCAGAAAGCCTTTTTCGAAATGCGCTCCGGCCGCCCCGGCCCGGTGCTGATCGACCTGCCGTTCGACGTGCAGATGGCTGAAATCGAATTCGATATCGACGCCTACCAGCCGCTGCCATTGGCCAAACCGAGCGCGACCCGCATTCAGGTCGAGAAAGCCCTGGCCCTGCTGGATCAAGCCGAGCGCCCATTGCTGGTCGCCGGTGGTGGCATCATCAATGCCGACGCGAGCGACTTGCTGGTTGAATTCGCCGAACTGACCGGCATCCCGGTTATCCCGACCCTGATGGGCTGGGGCACGATCCCGGACGATCACCCGCTGATGGTTGGCATGGTCGGCCTGCAAACTTCGCATCGCTACGGCAACGCGACGATGCTCAAGTCGGACGTGGTGCTGGGCATCGGTAACCGTTGGGCCAACCGTCACACCGGTTCGGTCGACGTCTACACCGAAGGCCGCAAGTTCATTCACGTCGACATCGAAGGCACACAGATCGGCCGCGTATTCACGCCGGATCTGGGCATTGTTTCCGACGCCGCTGCCGCGCTGACCGTGTTCATCGAAGTCGCTCGCGAGTGGCAAGCCGCCGGCAAACTGAAAAACCGCAGCGCCTGGCTGCAGGATTGCCAGCAGCGTAAAGCCAGCCTGCATCGCAAGACTCACTTCGACAACGTGCCGGTCAAGCCGCAACGCGTTTACGAAGAGATGAACCAGGTGTTTGGCAAAGACACCTGCTACGTCAGCACCATCGGTCTGTCGCAGATTGCCGGCGCGCAGTTCCTGCACGTCTACAAGCCGCGTCACTGGATCAACTGCGGTCAGGCCGGCCCGTTGGGCTGGACCATTCCGGCGGCGCTGGGGGTGGTCAAGGCCGATCCGACGCGCAAGGTTGTCGCGCTGTCGGGCGACTATGATTTCCAGTTCATGATCGAAGAGCTGGCGGTGGGCGCGCAATTCAAGCTGCCGTACATCCACGTGGTGGTGAACAACTCGTACCTGGGGCTGATTCGTCAGGCGCAGCGCGGTTTCGACATGGACTACTGCGTGCAGCTGTCCTTCGATAACCTCAACGCTCCGGAGCTCAACGGCTACGGTGTCGATCACGTCGCGGTCGCCGAAGGCCTCGGCTGCAAGGCATTGCGTG
>JALYPE010000780.1 GCA_030856525.1 Pseudomonadota bacterium
GCATCACCGAAGAGATCTGGGTTTCCAGGTAAAAGTGTTCCTGGCCGCCAATGTGCAGCGTGCCTTGAATACGGTGCTCGGCGGTCGCCAGGGCGCCGGCCGAATCGCCGCGCTGATGGGTGTGGCTGTCGAGCACGAAGTGGCGTTTGCGCAGGGCTTCGACCACGTCCAGCACCGGCTCCAGATCTTCGTATTCGATGATCGCCGCCATCGCTGCTTTACGCGCGGTTTCCAGGTCTTTCGCCGCCACTGCGAGCACCGGTTGACCGACGAATTGCACATCGTCGATCGCCAGCAACGGATCGCCCGGCAGCAGCGGCCCGATGTCTTTCAGGCCTGGCACGTCTTCGTGGGTGATGGCGATGCGCACGCCTTCGAAGGCGTAGCAGGGCTTGGTGTCGATGCTGATGATTTTTGCGTGGGCGCGGTCCGACAGGCGAGCGTATACGTGCAGCTGGTTGGGAAATTCCAGACGGTCATCGATGTACTGCGCTTCACCGGACACATGTTTGGCGGCGCTGTCGTGCTTGACGCTGCGGCCGACACCACTGGTCAAATCCTTGGCGAACAGTTCAGCCAGTTCGGCCTGAGTCTTCTCTACAGCGTGATGATTAGACATAAGCGGTCACCCGAGTCTCGATGTGCGGTGTTTGCAGTTCGATGAAGTATTTACGCAGCAGATTCTGCGCGCCCAGCAGGCGGTATTCCTTGCTGGCGCGGAAATCAGAGAGCGGCGTGAAATCTTCGGCGAGGGCGGCGCAGGCACGTTCGATCGTGGCGCTGTTGAACGGCGCACCGATCAAAACGGCTTCGCAGTTGGCCGCACGTTTCGGGATCGCAGCCATGCCGCCAAAGGCCACGCGGGCGTCGGCGATCACCCCAGTGTCAACCCGCAGATTGAAGGCCGCGCAGACCGCGGAAATATCATCGTCTAGACGTTTCGACACCTTGTAGGCGCGGAACAGTTGTTCGGCACTGGCGCGGGGCACGATGATCTTTTCGATGAACTCGCTTTCCTGCCGTGCGGTGACGCGGTAATCGATGAAATAATCTTCCAGCGCCAGGGTGCGGCGGGTGTCGCCTTTGCACAGAACGATCTGCGCACCCAGCGCGATCAGCAGCGGCGGCGAATCACCGATCGGCGAGGCGTTGCCGATGTTGCCGCCCAAGGTGCCCTGGTTGCGAATCTGCAACGACGCAAAACGCTGGAGCAATTCGCCGAAGTCCGGGTACTCGTTCTTCAAGGCTTCGTAGCAGTCGGAGAGGGCGGTCGCGGCGCCGATTTCCAGGCGATCGGCGAAGCGTTCGATGCGCTTCATCTCGGCGACGTTGCCGACGTAGATCATCACCGGCAAGGTGCGATGAAACTGGGTGACCTCCAGCGCCAGATCGGTGCCGCCAGCCAGCAGGCGCGCTTGCGGATAGGCGTCGTAAAGGTCGGCCAGATCGGCCACGGTCAGCGGCACCAGGCAGCGCTTGTCGCCGCTGTTGAGTTCGCCGATGTCGGTGGGGGCGATGGCTTTCAGGCGGACGATGGTGTCCGCTTCACGGGCATCGAACTGGTCCGGTTGCTTGCCGCAGCAGGATTGCTCGGCCGCTTCCAGAATCGGCCGGTAGCCGGTGCAGCGGCAGAGGTTGCCGGCGAGGGCTTCGTGCGCTTTATGGGAATCCGGCTGGTCGCTGTTCTTCTGCAAAGCGAACAGCGACATGACGAAGCCCGGGGTGCAGAAGCCGCATTGCGAGCCGTGGCACTCGACCATGGCTTTTTGCACGCTGTGCAGTTCGCCTTGGTGCTTGAGGTCTTCGACGCTGATCAGCTGTTTGCCGTGCAGTGACGAGACGAACGTCAGACACGAGTTGAGGCTGCGATAGCGAATATGTTCGCGGCCATTGTCATCCGTCTGCAGTTCGCCGACGACCACGGTGCACGCGCCACAGTCACCGCTGGCGCAGCCTTCTTTGGTGCCGGGTTTGCCCACATGTTCGCGCAGATAATTGAGCACGGTCAGGTTTGGGTCCAGAGCGTGCTCGCTACGGAGTTCCTGGTTAAGTAAAAACTGGATCACGGAAGGCCTCGCAGACTCATTATTGTTGTTAACCGACGTGGACCGAATTTATCAGGTCTGACTTTGTGGTCAATGATTTTCTGACTTAAAGGTCAGGAAAACTCATTTTGTCGATCAACAACGTGTTACTTCATTATTGACCCTCACGGGATACCCTGCTTTTTTGCGGGAATCGTGCCAAAACCGCCGAGTGGGCACTCCGCCACGACCCTTCACTTGCGCTACACTGCGCCGCTTGTGAAGACCGAAGAGTTTGAAGGGACCACCATGACGTTCAAGGCGCCGGACAGCCTCGCCGAGCAAATCGCCCACCACCTCGCCGAGCGCATCATTCGTGGCGAAATGAAGCCCGGGGAGCGCATCCAGGAACAGAAGGTCACGCTGGCGCTCAATGTCAGCCGCGGATCGGTCCGCGAAGCCTTGCTGATCCTCCAGCGCCGCCACCTGATCGCGATCCTGCCGCGTCGTGGCGCCCACGTAACCGAACTCACCGCGCACAAGGTGCAGAGCCTGTGCGCGCTGATGAGCGAGTTGTACATTCTGCTCGGCAACGCCGTCGCCAAAGGCTGGCAGGTTCAGGCCGACATGGCGCCGTTCGTGCAGATTCAGCAGCGTCTGGCGGCCAGTTGCGAGCGTCAAGACATCCGCACCTTCGTCGACGACAGCTTCAACGTGATGCGCGCGGCTTACCCGTTCGCCAACAATCCGTACCTGCAGGAAACCGTCGAGAATCTGCAGCCGGCCATGAGCCGCGCGTATTTTCTCGCCCTCGACCAGCGCAAGGCGTCGATGAGCGAATTCCTCGAGCTGTTCGAACGTTTGCTTGCGGCTGTGCTGGCCCGCGACTTTCCACTGATCCGCGAAATACTGACGGCCTACGCCCAGCGCAGCAGCGATCTGGTGGTTTCCGCCCTGACGGACGCTTAAGGGTGCGGCTGAAGTGCATCAAACTGGCGGGGTTCAAGTCGTTCGTTGACCCGACCACGGTGAACTTTCCCAGTAACATGGCGGCGGTGGTCGGGCCCAATGGCTGCGGCAAATCCAACATCATTGACGCCGTGCGCTGGGTGATGGGCGAGAGTTCGGCAAAAAACCTGCGCGGCGAGTCGATGACCGACGTCATCTTCAATGGCTCGACCAGCCGCAAACCGGTGAGCCAGGCCAGCATCGAGCTGGTGTTCGACAACTCCGACGGCACCCTGCTCGGCGAGTACGCCGCCTATGCGGAAATCTCCATTCGCCGCAAAGTGACTCGCGACAGCCAGACCACTTACTACCTCAACGGCACCAAATGCCGCCGTCGGGATATCACCGACATTTTTCTGGGTACAGGCCTGGGCCCGCGCAGCTATTCGATCATCGAGCAGGGGATGATCTCCAAGCTGATCGAGTCCAAACCCGAAGACCTGCGCAACTTCATCGAAGAAGCCGCCGGCATCTCCAAATACAAGGAGCGCCGGCGCGAGACTGAAAATCGCATCCGCCGCACCCACGAAAACCTCGCCCGCCTGACTGACCTGCGTGAAGAGCTGGAGCGTCAGCTGGAACGCTTGCACCGGCAGGCCGAGGCGGCAAAAAAATACCAGGAATACAAAGGCGAAGAGCGTCAGCTCAAGGCTCAATTGTCGGCCCTGCGTTGGCAGGCTCTGAATGAGCAGGTCGGCCAGCGCGAAGCGGTGATTGGCACCCAGGAAGTCAGTTTCGAAGCCTTGGTCGCCGAACAGCGCAATGCCGATGCGAGCATCGAACGCTTGCGTGACGGCCACCATGACCTGTCCGAGCGCTTCAATCTGGTGCAGGGCCGCTTCTATTCGGTCGGTGGTGACATTGCGCGGGTCGAGCAGAGCATCCAGCACGGCCAGCAGCGCTTGCGCCAGTTGCAGGATGACCTGAAGGAAGCGGAGCGCGCGCGCCTGGAAACCGAGTCGCACCTGGGCCACGACCGCACCTTGCTGCTGACCCTCGGCGAAGAGCTGGA
>JALYPE010000822.1 GCA_030856525.1 Pseudomonadota bacterium
GGAAAGCGCCAGTGAAAAAGGCTGACAACAAAGTGGTCGACAGCAAAAGCGCCGAGCCGAAAGCCAAGGCCAAAAAACCAGCAGCGGCCTCTTCTGTCATTCCGCCTAGCGAAAAAGCAGCGGACAAAAAGCCTCGCGCTGCGCGTAAACCGCCTGCGGTCTGACGCTCTCAACAATTTGTCCTGAATGACTCGTGGCGAGTGCGCTCGCCACCGAGGCCTCGCTCGTCCTCAAAAAACCGAGCCGCGTTCTACGCACTTCCAATTTGAACCGCGTTCGTCCCCCTATTTGCAGGAGCATCTATGAGCAGTCCAACAAACGTCACCCCAGAAGCCAAGGCCGAGCCCTCGAGAATTCGTGAAGGCCTGCCGTTCCCGCTAGGCGCGACCTGGGATGGTCTGGGCGTCAACTTCGCGTTGTTTTCCGCCAACGCCACCAAGGTTGAATTGTGCATTTTCGACGACTCCGGCGAAATCGAACTCGAGCGCATCGAGCTTCCGGAATACACCGACGAGATCTACCACGGCTACCTGCCCGACGCGCATCCGGGGATGATCTACGGCTATCGCGTCTACGGCCCTTATGACCCGGCGAATGGCCATCGCTTCAACCACAACAAGCTGTTGATCGACCCGTACGCCAAGCAACTGGTCGGCGAGCTGAAATGGTCCGAGGCGCTGTTCGGCTACACCATCGGCCACCCCGATGCCGACCTCAGCTTCGACGAACGCGACAGTGCGCCGTTTGTACCCAAGTGCAAAGTGATCGACCCGGCTCACACCTGGGGCAACGATCAGCGCGTCAGCGTGCCGTGGGACAAGACCATCATTTATGAGACCCACGTACGCGGCATCAGCATGCGTCACCCTTCCGTGCCTGAAAACGTGCGCGGCACCTTCGCCGGGTTGATGGTCGATGACGTGCTGGAACACATCCGCAAGCTTGGCGTGTCGTCGGTGGAATTGTTGCCCATCCACGCGTTCGTCAATGACCAGCACTTGCTGCACAAGGGCATGACCAACTACTGGGGTTACAACAGCATCGCGTTTTTCGCCCCGGACCCGCGCTATCTGGCCAGCGGCAAGATTGCCGAGTTCAAGGAGATGGTTGCGCACCTGCACGAAGCCAACCTGGAAGTGATTCTCGACGTGGTTTACAACCACACCGCCGAGGGCAATGAGCAGGGCCCGACCCTGTCCATGCGCGGCATCGACAACGCCTCTTATTACCGCTTGATGCCCGACGACAAGCGTTACTACATCAACGACTCTGGCACCGGCAACACGCTCGATCTGAGTCACCCGTGCGTGCTGCAAATGGTCACCGATTCGCTGCGCTACTGGGCCACGGAAATGCACGTGGACGGTTTCCGCTTCGATCTGGCGACCATTCTCGGCCGCTACCACGATGGTTTCGACGAGCGTCACAGCTTCCTCGTCGCCTGCCGTCAGGACCCGGTGCTGCGCCAGGTGAAAATGATCGCCGAACCGTGGGATTGCGGCCCGGGTGGTTATCAGGTCGGTGGCTTCCCGCCGGGCTGGGTCGAGTGGAATGACCAGTATCGCGACACCGTTCGTTCCTTCTGGAAAGGTGATGAAGGCCAATTGGCCGACTTCGCCAGCCGCATGACTGCTTCTGGCGAGATGTTCAACCAGCGCGGGCGTCGTCCGTATGCGTCGGTGAATTTCATCACCGCCCACGATGGTTTCACCCTCAACGACCTGGTGTCGTACAACGACAAGCACAACGAAGCCAACGACGAGAACAACCAGGACGGCAGCAACAACAACCTGTCCTGGAACCATGGCGTCGAAGGTCCGACCGACGACCCGGAAATCAACGAACTGCGCCAGCGGCAGATGCGCAACTTCTTTGCCACGCTGCTGTTGTCGCAGGGCACGCCGATGTTGCTGGCCGGCGATGAATTTGCGCGCACCCAGGACGGCAACAACAACGCCTACTGCCAGGACAGCGACATCGGCTGGGTCAACTGGGACCTCAGCGAAGACGGCAAGGCGCTGCTCAAGTTCGTCAAGCGCCTGATCAAGCTGCGTCTGGCATACCCGATCCTGCGCCGTGGTCGCTTCCTGGTGGGCAATTACAACGAGGACATTGGCGTCAAGGACGTCACCTGGCTCGCACCGAGCGGCAGCGAAATGTCGATCGAACAATGGCAAGACGCGCACGGCAAATGCTTGGGTATGTTGATGGATGGCCGCGCACAGGAAACCGGGATTCGCCGCAAGGGCGCAGACGCGACTCTGTTGCTGGTGGTCAACGCGCACCACGACGTGGTCAATTTCACCCTTCCGGAAGTGCCGGACGGTGGCCACTGGACTTGCATGATTGACACCAATCAACCGTCGATTCGCGGCCAGGAACGCTTCGAGATCGGGCACGAATATTCGGTAACGGGTCGTTCGTTGCTGCTGTTCGAATTGCAGCATGAGGAAGAAGAGTGAGATGGACCTCAGCGCCTTTCTGCTGCGTCAGTCAACGGATTACCCTGACGCCGATGCGTTAGGGCACTGCCTGCGGGAGATGGTCGAGGCGGGTCTCGATCAGCTTCCATTGCCCGGTGACGGTCAAACGCTGGCACGTTTCCAGCGCTTGGCCGAAGTCGGCGGGCATGACCTGGGGCTGTGCAAACTGTACGAAGGCCACACCGACGCGCTGGCGATTATCCAGCAACTCGGTGGCTCACCCACCC
>JALYPE010000827.1 GCA_030856525.1 Pseudomonadota bacterium
GTTTGGTGTAGTTGCGGGTAATGCGGATCGAGCGGAGCTGATCGGCAGCGCGACCACTTGGACGTTTCATAGGGAATACCTGTACGGAGGACGGAAAACTGCCGAGCATTATAGAGCCGCGCGTCACAACTGGGCACTTCTAAAAAATCCGCCCGACGACTGAAGGCCCTGAATAGAGCATAGCCGACGGCTTGCAGGCGTTTGTCACAGCGTGTGTTTGGGGGCATCCGTCCCACTGCGCTACAATCCTGCGCCTTTGCTGCCTGTCGGCTTTCATTCACAGAAAGCAGGTCCGCGATCCCCTGGGTCAGCGTCGACCTGCAATGCGAGGTACCTCCATGGTGCACAGCATGACCGCCTTCGCCCGCGTCGAAAAAGCGGGCACTCAAGGCACGCTGAGCTGGGAACTGCGCTCGGTCAACAGCCGTTACCTGGAGCCGCACCTGCGCCTGCCGGAATCGTTCCGCGACCTCGAAGGCGCGGTCCGCGAAGCCCTTCGCCAGGGCATTTCCCGGGGCAAGCTTGAATGCACCCTGCGCTTCACCGAAGAAAACACTGACAAGCCGCTGCAAGTGGACCGGGCGCGCGCGGCCCAATTAGTCGCAGCGGCCGAAACCATCGCCGGTTTGATCAAGAACCCGGCGGCGCTGAACCCGCTGGAGGTCCTGGCCTGGCCTGGCGTACTGGTCGGTGACGCCTGCGATCCGCAAGCGCTGAATGCCGAAGCACTGGCGTTGTTCAACCAAAGCCTGAAAGAACTCAAGGCCGGCCGCGAGCGTGAAGGCGCGGAGCTGGCACGATTGATCAACGATCGCCTGACCTCGATCGAAGAAGACGTGGTGACGTTGCGTACGCTCGTCCCGCAGATGCTTGCCACCCAACGCCAGAAAGTCCTTGATCGCTTTGCCGATATGAAAGCCGAGATGGACCCGCAGCGTCTGGAACAGGAAATGGTCATGCTCGCTCAAAAGAGCGACGTCGCTGAAGAACTGGATCGCCTGAGTACCCACATCATCGAAGTCCGCCGAGTACTCAAATCCGGCGGTGCGGCCGGTCGGCGCCTCGACTTCCTGATGCAGGAGCTCAACCGCGAAGCCAACACACTGGGCTCAAAAGCCTTCGACCCGCGCAGCACCCAGGCGGCGGTCAACCTCAAAGTGTTGATCGAGCAGATGCGCGAACAAGTACAGAATATTGAGTAAGGCAACCCGACATGACCCACAGCACCGGCACCCTGTACATCATTTCCGCCCCTTCAGGCGCGGGCAAGAGCAGCTTGGTCAAGGCCCTGACCGACGCTGATCAAGAGATCCGCGTCTCGGTCTCCCACACCACCCGCGCCATGCGTCCGGGAGAAGTGAACGGCGTGAACTATCACTTCGTTGAACGCGGCGAGTTTGTGAAGATGATCGAGCACGGGGATTTCCTGGAGCGCGCCGAAGTCTTCGGGAATCTCTATGGCACCTCGCAAAGTCATCTGCAGCAAACGCTGGATGAAGGTCACGACCTGATTCTGGAGATCGACTGGCAGGGCGCCGAGCAAGTGCGCAAGCTGATGCCGCAAGCCCGTTCGATCTTCATTCTGCCGCCGTCCCTGCAAGCCTTGCACCAGCGCCTGACCAACCGCGGCCAGGACAGCGACGAGATCATTGACGGGCGGATGCGTGAAGCCGTCAGCGAAATGAGCCATTACGTCGACTATGACTACCTGATCATCAATGACGATTTCGCCCACGCATTGCGCGATTTGCAGGCGATTTTCCGTGCCAATCAATTGCATCAGAAGCGCCAGCAACAGCGTAACGGCAAACTTTTGGCTGAATTGCTCGGCTGACCGGGGCTTCCCAAAACCGCTGCAAGGGCTTTACATTGGCACTTGCAGCGCGTTTAAGGGTTTGGTCAAAAAATCAGCGCTTCCCTAATCGCTGGTGATTTTTTAAACTGTTCAGTCCGCTCGCCCAACCGGGCAGCGCGCATATTGCATTCGCTCCGAGGAATACCATGGCCCGCGTAACCGTTGAAGACTGCCTAGAACACGTGGAAAACCGCTTTGAGCTGGTCATGCTCTCTACCAAGCGTGCCCGTCAACTGGCCACCGGCGGCAAAGAGCCATTGGTCCCAGTAGAAAACGACAAGCCTACCGTTGTCGCCCTGCGCGAAATCGCCGAAGGCCTGATGAGCTACGAGTTCATCGCCAATGCTGAAATCGTCGAAGACGAACCGCTGTTCGCAGCGTTCGAGGACGAGTCCAACGAGGCCGTCTAAGCCTATGCCTGGTCGACGTAGCACGGCGCGGGGTCACAACGAACGGCAGGAGTCATCATGCCGAGCATAGACGCCCTCGCCGATCGCTTATCGACCTACCTCGGCAACGACCAGGTCAACCTGGTCCGCCGAGCGTACTTCTACGCCGAACAAGCCCACGATGGCCAACGCCGCCGTAGCGGTGAGGCGTACGTCACGCATCCTCTTGCGGTGGCGAATATTCTTGCCGACATGCACATGGACCATCAGAGCCTGATGGCTGCGATGCTGCATGACGTGATCGAAGACACGGGTATTGCCAAGGAAGCGCTGCAAGCGCAGTTCGGCGAAACCGTGGCCGAACTGGTCGACGGGGTCAGCAAACTGACCCAGATGAACTTCGAGACCAAAGCCGAAGCCCAAGCGGAAAACTTCCAGAAAATGGCCATGGCCATGGCGCGCGACATTCGCGTGATCCTGGTCAAGCTCGCCGACCGCCTGCACAACATGCGCACGCTGGAAGTCCTGTCAGGCGAAAAGCGCCGGCGGATCGCCAAGGAAACCCTGGAAATCTACGCGCCCATCGCCAATCGGCTGGGCATGCACGCCATTCGCATAGAATTCGAAGACCTCGGCTTCAAGGCCATGCACCCGATGCGTTCCGCGCGCATCAACCAGGCGGTCAAACGCGCCCGGGGCAATCGCAAGGAAATCGTCAACAAGATCGAAGAATCGCTCAGTCACTGCCTGGCCGTTGATGGCATCCAGGGCGAGGTCAGCGGTCGCCAGAAACACCTCTACGGCATCTACAAGAAAATGCGCGGCAAGCGTCGAGCCTTCAACGAGATCATGGACGTCTACGCGTTCCGGATCATCGTCGACAAGGTCGATACCTGCTACCGCGTGCTGGGTGCTGTGCATAATTTGTACAAACCGTTGCCGGGGCGCTTCAAGGATTACATCGCCATTCCCAAGGCCAACGGCTATCAGTCGCTGCACACCACGTTGTTCGGCATGCACGGTGTTCCGATCGAAATTCAGATCCGTACCCGTGAAATGGAAGAGATGGCCAATAACGGCATCGCCGCCCATTGGCTGTACAAATCCAGCGGGGACGAGCAGCCAAAAGGCACGCATGCACGCGCCCGTCAGTGGGTCAAAGGCGTGCTGGAAATGCAGCAACGCGCCGGCAACTCGCTGGAATTCATCGAAAGCGTGAAGATCGACCTGTTCCCGGACGAGGTCTACGTGTTCACGCCCAAAGGCCGGATCATGGAGCTGCCGAAAGGCTCAACAGCAGTCGACTTCGCTTACGCGGTGCACACCGATGTCGGCAATAGCTGCATTGCCTGCCGGATCAATCGACGTCTCGCGCCGCTGTCCGAACCGCTGCAAAGCGGCTCCACGGTCGAGATCGTCAGCGCACCCGGCGCGCGGCCGAATCCGGCGTGGCTCAATTTTGTGGTCACCGGCAAGGCGCGAACGCACATCCGCCATGCCTTGAAGCTGCAGCGCCGCTCTGAATCCATCAGCCTCGGCGAACGTCTGCTGAACAAGGTGCTCAACGGATTCGACAGCGCGTTGGACAAAGTTCCCGCCGAGCGCGTCAAGGCGATGCTCGCCGAGTACCGTCTGGAGCTCATTGAAGACCTGCTCGAAGACATCGGCCTAGGCAATCGCATGGCTTATGTCGTTGCCCGTCGCCTGCTCGGCGAAGGCGAACAGCTGCCAGGCGCCGAAGGCCCGCTGGCCATTCGCGGCACCGAGGGTCTGGTGCTCAGCTACGCCAAATGTTGTACGCCGATCCCGGGCGACCCGATCGTCGGTCACTTGTCGGCGGGCAAAGGCATGGTCGTGCACCTGGACAACTGCCGCAACATCAGTGAAATCCGCCATAACCCGGAGAAATGCATCCAGCTTTCGTGGGCCAAGGATGTCACTGGCGAATTCAACGTCGAGCTGCGTGTCGAGCTGGAGCATCAGCGCGGCCTGATCGCTTTGCTGGCCAGCAGTGTCAACGCCGCCGACGGCAACATCGAAAAGATCAGCATGGACGAACGCGATGGTCGCATCAGCGTAGTCCAACTGGTCGTCAGCGTGCATGACCGCGTGCACCTGGCCCGCGTGATCAAGAAACTGCGCGCACTGACCGGGGTGATTCGCATCACCCGCATGCGCGCCTAAGCCACCATTACAAGGAGTCATTCATGACCAAGACTGTTATCACCAGCGACAAGGCACCGGCGGCCATCGGCACTTATTCCCAGGCGATCAAGGCCGGCAACACCGTGTACATGTCGGGCCAGATCCCGCTGGACCCGAAAACCATGGAACTGGTTGAGGGCTTCGAAGCCCAGGTCGTTCAGGTGTTCGAGAACCTCAAGTCCGTGGCTGAAGCTGCCGGCGGTTCGTTCAAGGACATCGTCAAACTGAACATCTTCCTTATCGATCTGAGCCACTTCGCCAAGGTCAACGAGATCATGGGCAAGTACTTCGAGCAGCCATACCCTGCCCGCGCCGCCATCGGTGTTGCTGCCCTGCCAAAGGGTTCGCAGGTTGAAATGGATGCCATTCTGGTCATCGAGTAATGCGTCCGGCGCAGCCTCCAAGGCTGCGCCGTCGATGTAGGCAAAGAAGCGTTCTGAAAGGATTCCACCATGCGCCAAGCGCTAGTTCTCTCGCTGGTCGCCCTGTTCCTGGGCGGTTGTGCCAGCGACCCTGCCGATCGTGATATCAGCGGTACCTGGATCAATCAGGTGGCGATCGATGCGGCCTCTAAAGGCGCCCCTTTGCGCGAAGCGCTTCAGGCTTATGGCCCGAACCTGGAATGGGACGTCAACACCAAGGCCGCTCAGGCCCGCTACACCAATGGCTTTGAAAACGTCGATGGCAAGCTGCTGGGCGAAGAATCCGGCGCCTGGAAAGTCGATTTTTATGGCAGTTCCGGCAGCGAGCTCAAGCGCGACGGCAAACAACTGACTCAGGCCGCCAGCGAGAATGAGCCCGAGCAGGTGTTCGACCGCGCGCAAATTCCGGCACCCGACGGCGCGCCACTGGGGGCGACCTTCGAACGGGCGCTGTATACCGCTTACATGGGCGGCAGCTGGAAAGTCATCAGCGGCCCCGGCATCGGCAATACCGTGCAGTTTCAGGCCGACGGTCAAGTGTCGGGCTTGCCCGGCGCTGATCGTTACGCGCTGTGCCTGGCCGGCGATTGCGCTTCTATGAGCAGCGGCAATGACAACCTGTGGCTGCAATTAAATGGTCAGGGCAATGCCTGGATCTTTAACCGAAAGGGCAAAGAGCTGGAGATTGTGCAAGCCGTGAACACTGCGCAGGCGGACGAGATGCCATCGTTCACGCCGGGCGAGCGCAAGTGGTTG
>JALYPE010000834.1 GCA_030856525.1 Pseudomonadota bacterium
CAATGGTTTTTTTGGTGGTTGAAGACATCGCTTACACCTTCGACACAAGAGGACGGCCGAGCAGGCCTTGGGGCCGAAAGACCAGAACAAGAACGAGCAGCGAGAAGCTGAACACGTCTTTGTAGTCGGAATTGACCAGACCGGAGAACAGCGACTCGGAGATGCCGAGAATGATCCCGCCGAGCATTGCCCCGGGCAGTGAGCCGATCCCGCCAAGCACCGCTGCAGTAAACGCCTTGATACCGATGATGAAGCCGGCATAGAAGTCGAACGTGCCGTAATTCATGGTGATCAGTACGCCAGCCAGCGCTGCCATCGCAGCACCGATGATGAACACGTAGGAAATCACCCGATCGGTGTTGATCCCCAGGATCGAGGCCATCTTGCGGTCTTGCTGAGTCGCACGGCACATGCGGCCGAGCTTGGTGTACTTGATGATGTAGGTCAGCAACGCCATGCCGGCGAATGCCGCGATCAGGATGAATACTTTGGTGTAGGTCAACTGAACGAAACCGGTGCCGATTTCGACGCGCCAGGCACCTGTCAGCAAGGTCGGAACACCTTGTTGTTTCGCGCCTTGAGCAATTTGGGCGTAGTTCTGCAGGATCAGGGAGATACCGATGGCACTGATCAGCGGCGCCAGACGGGTTGAGTTGCGTAGCGGTTTGTAAGCGACGCGCTCGATGACCCAGCCATAAACCGCCGTTACCACAATGGTAAAGATCAGCGTGCCAAGCATCAGGAGCGGGAAGGATTCAATACCGAAGTATGCCAGCAGAGCCAGACTGATTGCCGCGAGGTAAGCGGAAATCATGTAAACCTCGCCGTGGGCGAAGTTGATCATGCCAATGATGCCATAGACCATTGTGTAGCCGATGGCGATCAGGCCATAGACCGACCCGAGGGTCAGGCCGTTGACCAGTTGCTGCAGGAAAATACCATCCATAACGCAATCTCACGCATTTGAGAGACTGCACAGAAGCCGGGTGCGACGGACCGGGGTTCAGCCACCCGCGCAACACGGTTGTGTGCAGCTCTACGAGAAAAGACAGACGAGCCATGACTGATTTCAGTCTGAAGGTGAACACTCTGTGGCGAGCGGACTCATCCCCGTTGGGCTGCGAAGCAGCCCCAAGTCCTGCGATCACGGTGTTTCAGATGCTCCGTAGTCACCGGGCTTGCGACTGCTTCGCAGTCGAACGGGGATAAATCCCCTCACCACAGGGCAAATCAGCAGCTCATATCACTTCTGTTTTTCCAGCTGGTGGTATTTGCCATCCTTGTCCCATTGGTAAACCACGTAGTCGGAGACTTTCAGGTCGCCCTTGGCGTCCCAGGTCTTCTCGCCCATGACGGTTTTCACAGGGTTTTTCTTCAGCCACTCGGCGGCTTTCTCGCCGTTGTTGGATTTAGCACCGTTGAAAGCGGCAGCCAGGGTTTGAACCGAAGCGTAGGCATACAGGGTGTAGCCTTCAGGCTCGGTGCCGGCTTTGCGGAACTGGTCCACCACGGTCTTGCTGTCTGGCAGCAGGCGCGGGTCGGCGCCGAAGGTCATCAGCACGCCATCGACGAACTGTGGACCGCCAGCAGTGGTGACCAGCTCATCGGTGACGATACCGTCATCGGACATGAACTTGACGTCTTTGAGGCCTTGCTCACGCAGTTGACGAACCAGAGGACCGGCTTCCGGGTGCAGGCCGCCGAAGTAGACTACGTCGGCACCGGCGCCACGAATCTTCGTCACGATGGTGCTGAAGTCTTTCTCGCCACGGGTCAGACCTTCATACAACACAGGCTTCACGCCGCGTTTTTCCAGCTGTGCCTTGGTAGCGTCCGCCAGGCCTTGGCCGTAGGTGTCCTTGTCATGCAGGACCACGACTTTCTTGCCCTTGAGCACGTCGACGATGTAGTCGCCGGCTACGATGCCTTGCTGATCGTCGCGCCCGCACATACGGAACATGGCGCTGAGGCCGCGTTCGGTAACTGCCGGGTTGGTCGAGCCAGGCGTGATCGCAATGATGCCCGCTTCGTCGTAGATCTCGGAGGCCGGGATGGTGGAGGAGGAGCAGAAGTGACCGACCACGCCAGCGACTTTCTGGTTGGTCAGGTCCTTGGCGACCGTCACAGCCTGTTTCGGTTCGCAGGCGTCATCACCCTGGACCAAGACGATTTTTTCCCCGTTGACGCCGCCTGCTGCGTTGACCGCATCGGCCGCCGCCTGTGCACCCTTCATGTACTGCTCGCCAAATGCCGCGTTGGCACCTGTCATCGGACCTGCCACACCAATTTTTACATCAGCCTGTGCAAACGCAGAAACACCCAAAGCAGTAGCCACTGCGAGGGCCAGAAAGCCTTTCTTGTAAAACGTCTGGGACATGAGGTGGTGCTCCAAGGTTTTTTTTAGTTGGCACTGCGACTTCTCTGAATGCTGAGAGCAAGTGCCGTGCCATCGGTTTTTTATTCTGAAAAAAGTCGCTGCTTTATTGTTATTTCGACTGTTTCGAGCCCATTTTCATTGAGCGTGCAACCGTCTAAACCGCTGAAGGTGAAACCGATAATCTTTTGCGGCGCAACCTGCCGGCGCCATCATTGCAACCGCAGTATGAAACGACGTGCAACCAACCTGTAACAACACGCGTCACCGAAGTGCACACTGCTGGTGCGCAGACTGCTACAACGCGCACCACTACAGGCTAGTCGCTGCGCTGGAATGTGCCGTCGCCAGTAACAAATTTCAACAATCAAATCACGATCCGCAGGCACTGGCCTGCGTGATACAGGGAAAATCCGGCCTCGTATAAACAACTGCGCAGGCCCGTCGCCGCCAGAGGCTGCATGGGTGCGAACGGAATCGGCAGGGCTTGCGCATCTCCTTTGCACAGATAATCGGCAAATGCCTTGCCCACGACCGTACCGGTCGTCACGCCGCGCCCGTTGTAACCGGTGACGGCCACCAAACCGGGCGCGGGTTCAAAAAGGCGCATCAGATGATCAGGAGTGAAGGCGATGCAGCCGGTCCAGGTGCATTCCCATTCCACGGGTTTGAGGTAGGGGAAATAATGCTGCTGGACGCGATCCGCCCAGGCTTTCAGAAACCAGGTCGGCTTCTGATTGCCGTTGCCGAGACTGCCCAGCAGCAGACGACCTTCCTCGTCGCGGCGGATGCTGCTGAGCACCTGGCGGGTGTCCCACGAACCCTGGCCGCCCGGCAGAATTTGTTCGGCGGCCGCTTCGGTCAATGGCACAGAGGCAACCTGGTAGTAATAACCGGGGAAGAAATTGCGCCGAAGCTCGGTCCAGTCGCCTTCGGTGTAAGCGTTGGAGGCGATCACCACTTGCTCGGCCAGCACTGAACCGTGCGCAGTTTGCACCGACCAGCGCTGGCCCTGACGTTCGAGTCGAGTTACAGGAGAATGATCGAACAGCTGACCGCCCAGGCCGATGGCCGCTTTGGCCAGGCCCGTGGTGTAAGCCATCGGGTTGAGCGTGCCGGCTCGCCGATCGAGCAGCGCAGCGGCGATCTTTTTGGTGCCGGTGGCCTGTTCGCAGGCTTGACCGGTCAGCAACTCGACCGGCGCGCCGCGACGTTTCCACTGTTGTTCGCGACTGCGCAGGTCCGCTTCGCCACGCGCGTTGTGCGCCATGTGCAACGTACCTTCGCGGCGCAATTGGCAATCAATGTTGTATTTGTCGACGAGACTGAACACCAGTGACGGCGCTGCGCCCAACATGCGATTGAGCTGGCTGCCGACGGCTTCGCCAAAACCGGCTTCAATCTCGTCCGGTGGAATCCACATGCCGGCATTCACCAGCCCGACGTTGCGCCCTGAACCGCCATGCCCGGCGCGATGGGCCTCCAGCACACACACCGTCTTGCCCTGCTCGAGCAGATGCACTGCCGCTGACAACCCGGTGAAACCGGCGCCGATCACGCAGACATCAACCCTCACTTCGCCCTTGAGCGCCGCGTTATCGGGGCGTTGCGGCGTCAATTTTTCCCACAGACACTCTTCGCGTAACGGCATTGCCAGACTCCAGCGGAAACCTAACCAACACACATTTCAAACATGTGGGAGCGGGCTTGCTCGCGAAAGCGGTAT
>JALYPE010000836.1 GCA_030856525.1 Pseudomonadota bacterium
ATACCGTCTGATCGCACCAGACGGCAAGGTGCGCGGCGAGCTGGTGCGGCAATTCAAGGTCGACAGTCAGCCCGAAGGCTGTGTCGCCGATGACCAGCGTCAACGGCTGTTCATTGGCGAAGAAGACGTCGGCGTGTGGGCGGTGGACGCCCGCGCCGATCAGCCGGCGACGTTGACCAGCGTGATCAAGGTCGGGCCGCAACTGCATGCCGATGTGGAAGGTGTGGCGCTGTATCAAAGCCCGACCCGCGATTATCTGGTGATTTCGAGCCAGGGCAACGACAGCTATTTGCTGCTGGATGCCGAGCCACCGTATGCCACTCGCGGGGCCTTTCGGGTCGGTCTGAATGCCGACCTCGGCATCGACGGCGCCTCGGAAACCGACGGCCTGGAAGTTACCTCCATGAACCTTGGCGGGCCCTGGAGCCAGGGCATGCTGGTGGTGCAGGACGGTCGCAAACGCATGCCCGAGCAAACGCAGAACTTCAAATTCGTGCCCTGGGCCGAGGTCAGCAAAGCCTTGCAGCTGCCTTGACCCGGACCGTCATCAACCTGTCATCCAGTTTTCATCGAATAGCTCAAGGGCCGTGCCACATCGCCGGTCCGCGAGCGCCAGACAAGGAGTTGCACCATGCAGGCCACGCTTGAACACATGACTATCTGGGGCTTGATCAGTGACGCCAGTCTGCTGGTCAAAGCCGTCATGCTGACCCTGTTGCTGGCGTCGCTGCTCAGCTGGTTTCTGATCATCCAGCGCAGCCGCGTGCTGCACCGTCAGGAACGGCAGATGAACGCGTTTGTGCAGCGCTTTCGCAGTGCCAGCGACCTGCAGCCGCTGTACCGCGAGACGGCTGAAAGCGTGAGTGGCGTGGAACCGATTTTCCATGCCGGGGTGCTCGAGTTCAGCCATCTGCATCAGCGTTCCGGCAACAGCGCCGACGTGGTGCAACAAGGTGTCGAGCGCGCCTTGTACGTGGCCATCAGCGAGCAGGAAGTACAGCTGGAAAAGGGTTTGCAGTTTCTCGCCACGGTCGGCTCGGTCAGCCCCTATCTCGGTCTGTTCGGTACGGTGTGGGGAATCATGAATTCCTTTCTCGGGCTGTCTCAGGTGCAGCAGGCCACGCTGTCCACCGTCGCGCCGGGCATCGCCGAAGCGCTGATCGCTACCGCCATCGGCCTGTTTGCGGCGATCCCGGCGGTCATCGCCTACAACCGCTTTTCTTCGCGCAGCCAAACCTTGCTGACGCGCTATTACGCCTTTGGCAATGAGCTTCAGGTGCGTCTGCATCGGACTTTGCACGGCGCGCCATTGAACCTCGCGGCTGCCGCCTGAAAGGAGCTTCCACATGCTGGTCAAACCGCAACGCAAGCACGGGCCCAAAGCCGAAATGAACGTGGTGCCGTACATCGACGTGATGTTGGTTCTTCTGGTGATTTTCATGGTCACCGCGCCGATGCTCACCCAAGGCGTGAAGATCGAACTGCCGAAGGTCGCCAGTGAGGCGCTGGCCACCGACAGCCGTCAGCAGATTCTCACGCTGTCGGTGAAGTCCGAGGGCGGTTACTACTGGAATCTGGGCACTGAACTCGATACGCAACACCGCACCGACAGCGCCGTGACGCTGGACGACATGCGCGCCAAGGTGACCCAGGTTGTTGCCGAACGGCAGGACACGCAGGTCTACATCCGTGCCGACAAGAACGCCGGATACGGCAGCGTCGTCGCGGCCATGGCAGCGCTGCAGCAGGGCGGGGTGACCAACCTCGGGCTGGTGACCGAGGCGCCGCAATGACCGCGATGATCCTGCACAGACCCGCCGCGACACTGTCGGGCAGCCTGCGCAGCGGCTTCTGGCAGAACGGCCTGGCCGCGGCTCTGGCAGTGGCGCTGCACGCGATCGTGCTGGTGTTGCTGGTGCACGGCTGGTCGGTGGAGCCACCGCTCGCGGCGCAGCCTGCCGTGTTGAGAACGCAGTTGGTGATGCTGGCTCCGACGCCTGCTCCGGCACCGGCTGCAGCTGCGGTTATGCCCGAACCCGCGTCCGCATTGGAAGAACCGGCACCGGCACCGGCACCGGCTCCGGCGCCCGCACCCGTGCCCGAGCCGGTGATTGCAGCCCCGGTCAAACCCGCTGTCGATCCGCAGATTCAGGCGCAAAAGCTTGAGCAGGCGTTGTTGGCGCGCAAGCGTGTCGAGGACAAAAAACGCGAGCTGCATGCTGAGCAACAGCGCCAGGCGTCGGAACAACGTTCCCGTGAAGCGCAAGCCGACCAGCAACGGCTGGCCCGGCAACAGGCGCAGCAAGCGCAGCAGGCAGAGGCGCGACAGAGCGCCGAACGCGCGCGGCAACAAGCGGTACAAAACGCCGCACAAACCGCCGCCAGCAGTCGCCAGTACCTGCCGTTGAGCAAAGAAGCGCCAGACTATCCACAGCGTGCCCTGGACAAAAATCTGGAAGGCGATTGCACCGTGGAATACACCGTCAACCCTCAGGGCAAAGTCGAAAACCCGAAGGTGCTCGACGGCTGCCATCCACTGTTCATGCGTCCTTCGCTGGCCGCCGCCAATACCTTTCGTTATCAGCCCAAAGTGGTCGATGGGCAAGTGGTTGCGGTGCCTGCGGTGCGCAATA
>JALYPE010000861.1 GCA_030856525.1 Pseudomonadota bacterium
GGGCATTGTCCCGGACTCAGCGCCGGGCTGCCCGGCGCAACCGGGCTATTTTCAAGGAAGCGGTGCAGCGCTGCTGGCGTCGGGAAACACACGGGCCCGCCGGTTATACTCTGGAGCTGCGTGAGCCGATCATCGGCGACCTGCCCACCCTCGACGCTGACCTGTCTTTCGTTTCCTCACTGACGATAAGCGGCACAGCCAGCACCGATGGGCTCGATAGCTATATGCAGAACTTCCCCGGCCTGCGGTTCCTGGAGGTACAGAATTTCGACCTGCAAAATCTGCCCCAGTCCATCGCATCAATGCCTAACCTTCAACAGTTGATCGCGCGCAACTGCGGCCTCACGCTGTCACCGGCCAGTCAGCAAATACTCTCCTCTCTTCCCGCGCTCACCTTGCTCGATCTGATGGATAACCCACTGGCCGTCGCGCCCGACATCCAGGCCATGCGGTCGCTCAAGCATCTGAATCTGGCCAACACCGGTATTTCGACGCTGCCGGTCGGGTTGCTGGAGCATCCAAACGCGATCGTCGGGCGCTTCGACGGTAATCGCATTACCGAACTGCCTGGCGCGTTTTTCACCCTGTCCGCGGAACGCAGCGAGAACTTCGACTTTGCCTACAACCCGCTCAGCGCTGCCATGCGGGAACGGGTCAAGATTCACTACAACCGAACCGGCAGGCACTTTGGCGTCCTTGCCGAACTGGCTGACATCCAACGGGCAAGAACGTTGTTCCCTGAGCTGGACACCACCGAAGCGACGGGCCTGCTGTATCGCTTGCGCGGCACGCTGGTCCAAGGCCGCGAGCAACTGACGCGCTGGGAAGCCGAGCTTGTGCAGCTGACCAGCGATCTGACGCAATGGAGCCGCGATATCCCGGAGGTGAATCCCATCAGCGGTTTGCCGCTCGATGGTCCGCAGAGGGCCAACACACAGGCCGCGCGAACACGGTTCGGACAACAACTGGAGCGGGCATGGCGCACCCGATCCCGCCAGACGTTCGTTTCGACGCTGCTCTTCGTGGGGGAGTTGCCGAGGCTGTCGGCGGACTTCGGCCATGTGGACGGCCTGACCCTGATCGGCAACAACGGCGTTTCCGCCGTCCCCGAATTTCTGGGGCATTTCCAGGGATTGCGGCATGTGAGTCTGCACGAATTCGCCCTGGGCGACGTCCCTCACACACTCACCAGCATGCCGCAGCTCGAAACCCTGGTGCTGGAAAATTGTGCTGTGGCGCTGACCCCGCAAAGTCAAACGCTGCTGTCTTCACTGAAGCGCCTGGACACACTGGAGCTGACAAAAAACCCGCTCGGCCTCACTCCGGACCTCGCAAGCCTGCCCGGATTGACCTATCTCGATCTGTCTGGCTCGGAGATTTCGACTGTTCCTGCCGGTTTGGCAGAACATGCGGGCCTGATGACTGCGCTGCTCTCCGACAATCGGATCAGCGAACTGCCGGAGTCGCTGTTCGAGCTGTCCGCAGACCGCAGTGAAGGCATTGATTTTGGCGGTAACCCGCTGTCGACAGAGAGCCGAGATGCGATCAAACGCTATTTCCAGAAAACCGGACAGGACTTCGGTGTTCAGGCCAATGCGGACGATATCGCGGTGGCGCAAGCCTTATTCCCGTCTATGGACGGGCAAGACACCAGTGATCTGATCTACGACCTGCCCGGCACACTGCAGGCCGGTCACCTGCAGCTTCAACGGTGGCGCGTGGAGTTCAAGCAGATGCTTGGCGATCTGAGAATCTGGGAACGCAACGTGCCGGATGTGCACCCTGTCACCGGCGAGCCGCTCAGCGCCGCGCACATGTACGCCGAGCATGTCTCCAGGGCGGAATTCTCGCAACATCTGGAGGCGTTTTGGCGCCGCCGCTCAGCTGCACGGGTGCGCGATGACCATTTTGTTGCGAGCCTCAATTTCTGGGGTGACATGCCCGAACTGACGACCGACTTCAGTCATGTTTCCAACCTGGCGCTCGATGGCAATAACGTGAACCGCGCGACCGGTTCGTTTCTCGATCGTTTCGCCAATGTGCACACCCTGGAAATGAAAGGTTTCGCGCTGGAACGCCTGCCGCAATCCCTTTCTGGCCTGACGGCGCTGCAGGACCTGAACTTGCGCAGATGTCGCCTGACGCTGACGCCGGAAAACCAGACAACGCTGTCTTCTCTGAGCAACTTGCAACATCTGAACCTGAGCGACAATCCGCTGGGCGCCGCGCCTGACCTTGACGCTCTGACGTCATTGACGCATCTGCACTTGTCGCACACCGGTATTGCTGAGCTGCCCGGCGGGCTGATCGATGCGCAGAACCTGATCACGGCGATCCTGGACGGCAACCAGATCAGCGAACTGCCCGACGCCCTGTTCGACATTTTTCCTGAGATTGCCGACGGCATCAATCTGGGCAATAACCCGATCTCCTCAACCAGCCGGGAACGGATCAAGGCGTACTACCGGCGCCATGGGCAAGACTTCGCCGTATTGGCCGAGCGGGCCGATATTGATCGCGCACGGGAGCTGTCCTCCAGGTTGAGCATTGAAGAGGCCAGCCAGATGATTTACTCACTGCCCGGAACGCTCGAAGACGGTCGGGCTCAGCTCACGCTTTGGGAGGCAGAACTGTTTGAGTTGGGCCGCAACCTCGCGGAGTGGGCGGATGATATTGCGGGGCACGACCGTACGACCGGTGAGCCCGTGACCCCGGCTGACCTGAATGCGCAAAAGCTTGAACGAAGCGAGTTCAGCCACGGTTTGACGGAGCTCTGGCGCAAAAGGTTCGCGGTCCGGCCGGATGGCGACGCGGACACATTCATGACCGTGCTGGCGTTTAACGGTGAGTTGCCTGCGCTGGCGGCGGACTTCAAGCACGTCTCGACTCTGAGCCTGACCGGCAATCGCGACTTGAGTATCGGCGCAGGTTTCCTTGATGGTTTCACCGGTCTTCAGCAGCTGGAACTGCGCATTCCAGCTAGGTCGGTTGCCGGAGGCAATCAAAGGCATGCCAGCGCTTGAGCGACTGACTTTAAGCAACTGCGCCATTGTGCTGGATGCCGACAGTCGGAGCGTTTTTTCCGCGCTGCCTCGCCTTGAAGCGCTGGACTTGTGCAGCAATCCACTGGGCCAGGTCCCGGACATCGCAGCGTTACCCGCGTTGACTTACATCGATCTTTCGAGCACCGGGATTGACCAGTTGCCTGCCGCGCTGGCGACCCATCCTGCACTTGAAATCACCATATTGAGCAGCAATCGGATTGCTGAACTGCCGCCTGAGTTTTACGATCTGCCCGCACAAACCAGCGAAGGATTTGACGTGGGCAACAACCCTCTGACGGAGGCCACACGGGAGCAGATCAAGCGCTACTACCGCCAGAGCGAGGAGGATTTTGGGGTATTGGCAGCGCTGGAGGAC
>JALYPE010000867.1 GCA_030856525.1 Pseudomonadota bacterium
CCTTGTCACAAAGCCACCTGCCACAACGCCCCTTGTCACAAAGCCACATGCAACAACGCCCCTTGCCACAAAGCCACCTGCCACAAAGCCCCTCACCACAAGTCCCCTTGCCACACGGCCGTGTTCAACGTCAGAAATTATCCGGCGACCGCGCCTTCTCCCGTGCATGTTCGCGGCTGATCAAGCCCTTGGTCACCAAATCCTTCAAGCACATATCCAGCGTCTGCATCCCCAGATTCCCGCCGGTTTGAATCGACGAGTACATCTGCGCCACCTTGTCCTCGCGAATCAGGTTACGGATCGCCGAGGTGCCGAGCATGATTTCATGCGCGGCGATACGCCCGCCGCCCACTTTCTTCACCAGCGCCTGCGAGACCACTGCCAGCAACGATTCGGACAACATTGAGCGCACCATCGACTTCTCGTCGCCCGGGAACACGTCCACTACCCGGTCAATGGTCTTCGCCGCTGACGTAGTGTGCAGGGTGCCAAACACCAGGTGCCCGGTCTCGGCCGCCGTCAGGGCGAGACGGATGGTTTCCAGGTCACGCATCTCACCCACCAGGATCACGTCCGGGTCTTCCCGCAACGCAGAGCGCAACGCGGTGGAAAAACTGCGGGTATCGCGGTGGACTTCGCGCTGATTGATCAGGCATTTGCGCGATTCGTGCACGAACTCGATCGGATCTTCGATGGTGAGAATGTGGTGATGGCGGTGGTTGTTCAGGTAATCAATCATCGCCGCCAGCGTTGTCGACTTGCCGGAACCGGTAGGACCTGTCACCAGCACCAGTCCACGGGGCGACTCGGTAATGCGGCGAAACACTTCGCCCATCCCCAGGTCATCCATGGTCAATACTTTCGACGGGATCGTGCGGAACACCGCGCCCGCACCGCGATTGTGATTGAACGCATTGACCCGAAAACGCGCCACGCCGGGCACGTCGAAGGAAAAATCGGTTTCCAGATTCTTTTCGAAGTCCACCCGCTGGGTGTCGTTCATGATGTCGTAGATCAGCTCTTGCACCTGCTTGTGATCCAGTGCCGGCAGGTTGATGCGCCGCACATCGCCGTCGACGCGGATCATCGGTGGCAGGCCGGCCGACAGGTGCAGGTCGGACGCGCCTTGTTTGGCGCTGAAAGCCAGCAGCTCAGTGATATCCATAGCGCTCCTCAATTCCAGTAGAATGCCGCGAACTCTGACCCGCTGGCGCACATTGAATGTCCACGATAGCAGACAACATCGTTCAGGTTACTTCGCGCATACACGCCGCAGCACTCGCCGCCCAGCGCGACGAGCACAGCGTGCAACTGCTGGCAGTGAGCAAAACCAAACCAGCCGAGGCACTGCGTGAAGTCTGTGCCGCCGGAATCCGCGATTTTGGCGAGAACTATCTGCAGGAAGCCTTGAGCAAACAGCTCGAGTTGGCGGACCTGCCCTTGATCTGGCACTTCATCGGCCCCATTCAGTCGAACAAGACTCGCGCAATTGCCGAGCACTTCGCCTGGGTGCACTCCGTGGATCGTTTGAAAATCGCACAACGCCTGTCCGAACAACGCCCCGCCGATTTGCCGCCACTTAACATCTGCATTCAGGTCAACGTCAGCGGTGAAGCCAGCAAATCCGGCTGCACCCCTGCCGATCTGCCGGCGCTGGCCAAGGCCATCAGTGAACTGCCCCGCCTCACTTTGCGCGGGTTGATGGCGATTCCCGAGCCGACTGAAGACCGCGCCGCGCAGGACGCGGCATTTGCTGCCGTACAAAGCCTGCAGGCCAGCCTCAATCTGCCGCTCGACACACTTTCCATGGGCATGAGCCACGACCTCGAATCGGCCATCGCCATGGGCGCCACGTGGGTCCGTGTCGGTACGGCCCTGTTTGGTGCCCGCGACTATCATCAGCCTTGATCCATGGCCGACTCTTCTCTTTATAAGGACCTGACATGAGCAACACTCGTATTGCCTTTATCGGTGCCGGCAACATGGCCGCCAGCCTTATCGGCGGGCTGCGCGCCAAGGGCCTGGACGCCGGACAGATCCGCGCCAGCGACCCGGGCGCCGAGACCCGCGCCAAAGTGAACGCCGAACAGGGCATCGACGTCTTCGCCGACAACGCAGAAGCCATCAAAGATGCGGACGTCGTGGTGCTGGCGGTCAAACCCCAGGCGATGAAAGCCGTTTGCGAGGCGATCCGTCCAAGCCTGAAACCGCACCAACTGGTGGTATCGATTGCTGCCGGCATTACCTGCGCCAGCATGAACAACTGGCTCGGCGCCCAGCCGATCGTGCGCTGCATGCCCAATACCCCTGCGCTGCTGCGTCAGGGTGTGAGTGGTTTGTTCGCCACCGCCGAAGTAACCGCGCAGCAGCGCCAGCAGGCGGAAGAACTGCTCTCTGCAGTCGGCATCGCCTTGTGGCTGAATGAAGAACAACAGCTGGACGCGGTCACTGCAGTTTCCGGTTCGGGCCCGGCCTACTTCTTCCTGTTGATCGAAGCGATGACCGCTGCCGGCGTCAAGCTTGGCCTGCCGGCTGACATCGCGGCGCAACTGACCGTGCAAACCGCTCTGGGTGCTGCGCACATGGCGGTGGCCAGCGACGTCGACGCGGCTGAACTGCGTCGCCGCGTGACCTCGCCGTCAGGCACCACTGAAGCTGCAATCAAGTCATTCCAGGCCGGGGGCTTCGAAGCCCTGGTTGAAAAAGCACTCGGCGCCGCTGCGCACCGCTCGGCCGAAATGGCCGAACAACTAGGTCAATAAGGAGCCATACATGATTGGATTGAACACTGCAGCGGTCTACGTGCTGCAAACCCTCGGCAGCCTGTATTTGCTGATCGTGCTCCTGCGCTTCGTACTGCAACTGGTGCGCGCGAACTTCTACAACCCGCTTTGCCAGTTCATCGTCAAAGCCACGCAACCACTGCTCAAGCCTCTGCGCCGGATCATTCCGAGCATGTTCGGCCTGGACATGTCCTCGCTGGTGCTGGCAATTCTGGTGCAACTGGCGCTGATGGCCCTGACACTGCTGCTGACTTACGGCACCACCGGTAACCCGCTGCAATTGTTCATCTGGTCGTTGATCGGCGTGACCGCGCTGTTCCTGAAGATTTTCTTCTTCGCGCTGATCATCAGCGTCATCCTGTCCTGGGTCGCGCCGGGCAGCCACAACCCTGGCGCTGAACTGGTGAACGACATCTGCGAGCCGGCTCTGGCGCCGTTCCGCAAGATCATTCCGAACCTCGGCGGCCTGGACATCTCGCCGATCCTTGCGTTCCTGGTGCTCAAGCTGATCGACATGCTGGTGATCAACAACCTCGCGGCGATGACGATGATGCCGGAGATCCTGCGTCTGTTGATGTAACTCGCGCTGATCGCTGTGGGAGCAAAGCTTGCTCGCAAAACAGGCACCTCGGTCTTGAAAGACCGCATTGCCCTGTCGCGGGCAAGTCGCATCGCCGCCCGCTTGCTCCCGAAGGGTTTGCGCCTTGCGACGAATCAGCCCCGGCCTTCGCTTGCCGCTGACCCCACCGGTCTTTAGACTTACGCCTCATTTCAACGAGAGCAGGGTCGATGCCAACTGCCTTTCCCGCCGATTCCGTTGGCCTGGTGACGCCGCAAGTGGCGCACTTCAGCGATCCCCTGGCCCTGGCCTGTGGCCGCTCGCTTCCAGCGTATGACCTGATCTACGAAACCTACGGCACGCTCAATGCCACGGCGAGCAACGCCGTGCTGATCTGTCACGCCTTGTCGGGCCACCATCACGCTGCCGGCTTCCACAGCCCCGACGACCGCAAACCCGGCTGGTGGGACAGTTGCATTGGCCCCGGCAAACCGATCGACACCGATAAGTTTTTCGTGGTCAGCCTGAACAACCTCGGCGGCTGCAACGGTTCGACCGGCCCCAGCAGCATCAACCCGGAAACCGGCAAGCCGTTTGGCGCCGACTTCCCGGTGCTCACCGTGGAAGACTGGGTACACAGTCAGGCGCGCCTGTCCGACCTGCTCGGTATCCGCCAGTGGGCCGCCGTGATTGGCGGCAGTCTCGGCGGCATGCAGGCCTTGCAGTGGACCATCACCTACCCGGACCGCGTACGGCACTGCCTGGCCATCGCCTCGGCGCCCAAGCTCTCAGCGCAAAACATCGCCTTCAATGAAGTGGCCCGCCAGGCCATCCTCACCGATCCGGAATTCCATGGCGGTTCGTTCCAGGAAGCCGGCGTGATCCCCAAACGCGGCCTGATGCTGGCGCGGATGGTAGGGCACATCACCTACCTGTCCGACGACTCCATGGGCGAGAAATTCGGCCGTGGCCTGAAGAGCGAGAAGCTCAATTACGACTTCCACAGCGTCGAGTTTCAGGTCGAAAGCTACCTGCGTTATCAGGGCGAAGAATTCTCCGGCCGTTTCGACGCCAACACGTATCTGCTGATGACCAAAGCGCTGGACTACTTCGACCCGGCGGCGAACTTCGACGATGACCTGGCGAAAACCTTCGCCGGCGCCTCGGCGAAATTCTGCGTGATGTCCTTCACCACTGACTGGCGCTTCTCCCCTGCCCGCTCGCGGGAACTGGTGGACGCGCTGATGGCGGCCAAGAAAGATGTCTGCTACCTCGAGATCGATGCTCCGCAAGGCCACGACGCCTTCCTGATTCCGATCCCGCGCTACCTGCAGGCGTTCAGCAATTACATGAACCGCATCACGTTATGAGAAAGCCATGAGAGCTGATCTGGAAATCATCCAGGAATGGATCCCCGCCGGCAGCCGCGTGCTCGACCTCGGCTGCGGTGACGGCGAGCTGCTGACCTGGCTGCGCGACCACAAGCAAGTGACCGGCTACGGCCTGGAAAACGATCCGGACAACATCGCTGAGTGCGTAGCCAAAGGCATCAACGTCATCGAGCAGGATCTGGACAAGGGCCTCGGCAACTTTGCCAGCAACAGCTTCGACATTGTGGTCATGACCCAGGCGCTGCAAGCCGTGCACTATCCCGATCGAATCCTCGACGAGATGTTGCGGGTCGGCCGCCAGTGCATCATCACCTTCCCCAACTTCGGTCACTGGCGCTGCCGCTGGTACCTGGCCAGCAAGGGACGGATGCCGGTGTCGGAATTCCTTCCTTACACTTGGTACAACACGCCCAACATTCACTTCTGTACCTTCGAAGACTTTGAAGCGTTATGCCGCGAACGTGAAGCCAAGGTCATTGATCGGTTAGCCGTGGACCAACAGCATCGCCACGGGTGGGCCAGCAAGCTATGGCCTAATCTGTTAGGTGAAATCGGCATTTACCGGGTCAGCAGTCCAGGGCTGCAGGATCACCGCCTCGCGGTATGAATCACGCCACTGCAAGGAGAACGATCATGGCTCGAACAGCACTGTTTCTACTTACCGCTTGCCTGAGCGTCGGCGCCATGGCGGCCGACGTCATCAAGGGCGACCGTCAGGAAAAATTCGGCGATGTGACCGTGCACTACAACACGTTCAACTCGACGTTCCTGACGCCGGAGATTGCCAAGGCAGCCGAGCTGACCCGCAGCAAGAATCAGGGCGTGATCAACGTCTCGGTGCTCAAGGACGGCAAGCCATTGATGGCGCAGGTCAGTGGCTCAGTCAAAGACCTGACCAGCCAAAGCGTGAAGCTCAACTTCCGCCAGATCACCGAGCAAGGCGCGATCTACTACGTCGCCCAGTTTCCGGTGAATCAGCAGGAAGTTTGCACCTTCGAGATCAAGGTGCAGAACGGCGATAAAATCAACACCATCAATTTCAACCAAGAGCTCTTCCCCGGCGAATGATCAATCTCACCCAACTCGTACTGGCCAGTCACAACACCGGCAAACTCAAAGAACTTCAAGCCATGCTCGGCGCAACGGTGCAACTGCGCTCGATCGGCGAGTTCAGCAGTGTCGAGCCTGAAGAAACCGGCCTGTCGTTTGTCGAGAACGCCATTCTCAAGGCGCGCAACGCCGCCCGTATTTCCGGGTTGCCGGCGCTGGCTGACGACTCTGGTCTGGCGGTGGACTTCCTTGGCGGCGCACCGGGAATTTACTCGGCCCGTTATGCCGACGGCAAAGGCGATGCGGCAAACAATGCCAAGCTGCTGGATGCCCTGAAGGACGTGCCGGAGGCCGAACGGGGCGCGCAGTTTGTCTGCGTGCTCGCGCTGGTCCGTCATGCCGACGATCCACTGCCGATCCTCTGCGAAGGCCTGTGGCACGGGCGCATCCTGCCGGCCGCCAGCGGTGAGCATGGTTTTGGCTATGACCCGCTGTTCTGGGTGCCGGAGCGCGATTGCTCCAGCGCGCAACTGAGCCCCAGCGAAAAGAACCTGATCAGCCACCGCGCCCGTGCAATGGATCTGCTGCGCCAGCGTCTGGGACTGAAATGACCCACGCCCCCTCCGCGTCGCCGCTGATTTTCGGCGGCGCTGCGCAATCGCCACGAGCGGCGCTGCCGGTGCTGCCGCCCCTGGCGCTGTACATCCACATCCCGTGGTGTGTACGCAAATGCCCTTATTGCGACTTCAATTCCCACACTGCCAGCCCGGTTTTGCCGGAGCAGGAGTACGTCGACGCGTTGCTGGCCGACCTCGATCAGGACCTGCACGCGGTGTATGGCCGCGAGCTGAGTTCGATCTTCTTCGGCGGCGGCACGCCGAGCCTGTTCAGTGCTGAAGCCTTGGGTCGATTGCTCAAAGGCGTCGAGCAACGCATTCCGTTCGCCAGCGACATTGAAATCACACTGGAAGCCAATCCGGGGACGTTCGAGCAGGAAAAATTCGTGGCTTACCGGGCGCTGGGGATCAATCGTCTGTCGATTGGTATCCAGAGTTTTCAGCAGGAGAAGCTTGAAGCACTGGGGCGGATTCACAACGGTGACGAAGCGGTCCGTGCTGCCGGCATGGCACGTATGGCCGGGTTCGACAATTTCAATCTGGACCTGATGCATGGCTTGCCGAACCAGTCGCTGGACGATGCATTGAGCGACCTGCGTCAGGCCATCGCGCTGAACCCCACGCATCTGTCCTGGTATCAGTTGACCCTGGAGCCGAACACGGTTTTCTGGAACCAGCCGCCGACACTGCCCGAAGACGACACGCTGTGGGACATTCAGGAAGCCGGGCAGGCATTGCTGGCCGAGCACGGTTACGCGCAATACGAGGTCTCGGCCTATGCGCAGCCCGGTCGTCCGGCGCGGCACAACCTCAATTACTGGAGTTTTGGCGACTTCATCGGCATCGGCGCCGGCGCCCACGGCAAGCTCAGTCACCCGGACGGGCGCATTGTGCGCACCTGGAAGACACGTCTGCCCAAAGACTATCTGAACCCGGCGAAAAACTTCCAGGCGGGCGAGAAAGCCCTGACCAATGAAGAACTGCCGTTCGAGTTTTTGATGAACGCCTTGCGCCTGACCGCTGGCGTCGAATCGCACGTGTACCCCGAGCGCACCGGCTTACCGCTGGAAAGCCTCGCCGAAGGGCGCCGGGAGGCAGAACAAAGTGGCCTGTTGCAGGTCGAACCGTCACGTCTGGCGGCCACCGAGCGCGGACAACTCTTTCTTAATGACTTGCTGCAGAATTTTCTGACCTAAGGAATTCGAATGGATCTGGTACTCGACCTGCTCGCCACGGTGTCTCGCTGGAGTCGCAGCAACCTGTCGGAAATCTCTCTGGCACTGGTGGGCTGCTTGCTGGTGCTGTTCGGCGCCGACATCAAAGGCTGGGTCGATCAACGACTGGGCAGCATCGCTGGCGCTTTGCGCGTCCCGCTGATGGCTTTGGTGTGCATGATCGGCAGCGGCGCTGCGCTGATCTACGCCACGCCGTGGATCATCAAAGGCCTGAGCCAGTTCAACAACTACAGCCTTGCGCCGGTGCTGCTGGTGGTGCTCGTGCTCATCGGCGTGGTC
>JALYPE010000873.1 GCA_030856525.1 Pseudomonadota bacterium
GTTTGGTCCAGCGCGCCAAGAAAAATCGCCAGCATCAGGGCGATCAGTACGCTGCGAATGGCCGGTTTTGGCGTGTCGGGCTGATTGAGAGTGGTCACGATAAAACCTGCGGGCAGTGATTCCCGCAAGTTGAGGCGAGCGGGCAAGTGCTCGCCAGTGTAAGTCGATAGCAGGCTATTCGATAGCTTCGTACGGGAGTCCGACGTAATTTTCCGCGATGGTTTTTCGACCCGCCTCGGAGTCGACGAAGTAATCCAGTTCCGACTCGGCGATGCGTTGGCTGAAAGTATCATGATCGTCAAAGCGGTGCAGCATAGAGGTCATCCACCAGGAAAACCGCTCGGCTTTCCAGACCCGGCGCAGGCAGACTTCAGAGTATTTTTCGAGCAGATCGACGCGGCCTTCGCGGTAGACCTTCTGCAAGATATTGAACAGCGTACTGACATCGCTGGCGGCCAGATTAAGGCCCTTGGCGCCCGTCGGCGGCACAATGTGTGCAGCATCGCCAACCAGGAACATCCGCCCGTACTGCATCGGTTCGACGACAAAACTGCGCAGCGGCGCGATGCTTTTTTCAATCGACGGGCCTGTCACCAGCGCCGCCGCCAGTTCAGCAGGCAGACGCATTTTGAGCTCATCCCAGAAACGCTGATCAGACCAGTCCTCGACTTTTTCTCCGGTCGGCACCTGCAGGTAGTAACGGGTGCGGTTTGGCGAACGCATGCTGCACAGGGCAAATCCGCGTTCGTGACGGGCATAGACCAGTTCTTCGTTGACCGGTGGCGTGTCGGCCAGAATACCCAGCCAGCCGAACGGATAGACCCTTTCGAACACCTTGAGGCAATCGCTCGGAATCGACTGCCGCGCCACGCCGTGGAAGCCGTCGCATCCGGCTATGTAATCGCAATCGAGCCGCCAGGTTTCACCTTCCTGCTCGAAGGTGACATAGGGTTCAGCGGTGTTCATGCCGTGGGGCTCAACGTTGCTGGCCTGGTAAATCGTTCGCGCTCCGGCGTCCCGACGGGCGGCCATCAGGTCGCGGGTGACCTCTGTCTGGCCGTAGATCATGACGTGTTTGCCACCGGTCAAACCGTGCAGATCAACGTGCACGCGACGCCCGTCGAGCGAAAGTTCGAAGCCGTCGTGCAGTAAACCTTCGGCATCCATGCGCTGACCCACGCCGGCCTGGCGCAACAGCTCGGTCATGCCTTGTTCCAGCACGCCGGCGCGAATTCGCCCGAGCACATAATCCGGGGTCTGACGCTCAAGGATGAGGGTGTCAATTCCGGCGTTATGCAGTAATTGACCAAGTAGCAGGCCAGCTGGGCCGGCACCGATAATGGCGATTTGAGTTTTTAGCGTTTTCATTGTTTTTATGACTCGCAAGGTCCACGCGCTCAGGTCGGTGGATAATTGTTATGGGTCGAGTGCTTGCATTTTTCCCTTGCGAGTCTGCCAATTGAAGGTGAAAACTGAGCCGATAGCTGTACATTCTGCCAATCGGTGCGATTATCGCCCGTCACCTCCCAGAGGCCTGGATTGACGTTATGAACAAGCCTGACCTGCCTTCCATCCCGGTATTCAAGCTCTACGGCGAAAGCCTGGACTGGCCCACCCCGGACTTGTTGCACTGTGAAACCATTTCCGTTCGTAGCCGCGAACACCAGTGGGAAATCAAACCCCACCGCCACGCCGATTTATGCCAGTTGCTCTTCGTGTTCAAAGGTCAGGCGGAGCTTGAAATTGAAGGCAAACGTACGCAGCTGAGCGAGCCAACGGTGTTGGTGCTTCCGCCGTTGTCGGTGCATGGCTATCGTTTTTCCGAAGATGTCGAAGGGTATGTCGTAACCCTGGCGGCGCCCCTGGTGGCCCATCTGCAGGCGCAACTGGGCAACTCGGTGAATGCACTGGCTCACGCGCAAAGCTATCCGGCAGGTGTGGACAGTGACTATCTGAACAGCCAGTTTGGCGCCCTGCAGACTGAATACACCGCTCATCAGCCGGCGCGCGAGATGCTGATGCATGCGCTGGTGAGTGTGATCATGGTCTGGGTCAGTCGGCAGGTGATTCAACGTCATAAGGCCAGTCAACGGCCGCAACGGGCGAGGGAATACCTCAACGGCTTCATTCAACTGGTGGAAGAAACGTATCGTCAGCACGTCAAGGTCGAAGACCTCGCGCACCGCTTGGGGATTTCCGTTTCACACCTCAATGGTACTTGCCGTGAGCTGGCCGGGCAGCCAGCGTTGCAGATCATGCACGAGCGCCAGTTGCTCGAAGCCAAGCGCCTGCTGACCTACACCAGCATGACCATTTACGAAATGTCCGATGTATTGGGGTTTTCCGATCCGACCAACTTCACGCGTCTGTTCCGACGGCGGGTGGGGATTTCGCCAAAGGCCTTCCGCGACCGCTTGAAGGCCGATCAGGAGAACGACATTTGACGCCTTTCGTCAGCGAAGGGCGTTGAGTGTCGCGTTGTGAGGAATGCAGCGTTCGACGTTGCAACTTGCGTATTCACGGGGCAGCTGTCGCAACTGTTCGACCCGCCAGGCTGCGGTGCCGTATAGCGCCAACGTGGCCGCGCAGGTGATGAAAATCGTGAGATACCTTCTTGTTTTGATGTTCATGGCGTAGACCTCTGAACGAATACCCGTGGGTACTGCTTTCAGTTTAGGTCAGCGTGTGGGAGTTGCCAGTGGGGGTAGGGTTGCTTTTATCGGGTCATTCAGAACGCTGATGAGCCCCTGTGGGAGCGGGCTTGCTCGCGAAGGCTGCCTGATAGGCGGTATTGATTTCGCGGGTGTACATATCCGTTTTTCGGTGAGGGCATGCATTGGTTTCGCCCTTACGGCGAGTCACTTGGAAATGCCTGCGCGGCCCGGCACCAAGTAACCAAGTGCTCTTGCCCCTGACGTCCGGTGGCTCGCTAATGCTCGCCATGCCCTCGCTCCGGTCCTGCTCCGTGGGCCCGCCGCCATCGGCCATTCATGGCCGGGGGCGGCTAACCCGGCATCCTTGCCGGGTTGCCCACTGCGCAGAACCTGCACTCGGCCTCCCGAGGTGGCGCTCAAATCAAAAGCTGGCGAGGCGAGCTAACGCTCGGCCTTGTAGTTTGGTCCGTGTAAGGCAAGCACTGACCACAGCGCTTTCCTCACCGCGATTGCGCCTGCTCCACCAGCCACCCCATCAGTTCGCCCAATTTCCCTGAAGACCCGGGCTTCTGTGGAAACACCAGGTAGTACGCCAACCCCGTCTTGACCTTCAATTCAAACGGCATCACCAGCCGTCCGGCGCTCAAGTCATCACCGATCAGCGACCAATCACCAATCGCCACACCGGTGCCTTGCGAGGCCATCGACATGGCCAGGTCCAGCGTTTCGAAATGCTGGCCCCGGCTGACATTGCTCAGCTGCACATTCGCCATTTTCAGCCATGCATTCCAGTCGCGCTCGTCCCGGGTCGGATGCAATAACAGATGCTGCTGCAAATCCTCCGGTGTGTGCAGCGCCACCGCGCCTTGCAGCAGTGGCTGCGAACACACCGGCGTCAGTTGCTCATCGAACAAATGAAAAGAGGCCAGCGCGGTATCCGGCGGTGGACCGTACACGACCGCCGCGTCGAACTGCTCACGATGAAAGTCCACTCCGTGACTGATCGTGTTGGTCAGTTGCACCGGCACGTCGGGACGCTCTTTTTGCCATTGCATCAGCCGCGGCAGCAACCAGCGCATCACACAGGTAGGCGCTTTCAGGCGCAAGGTTTCGCGTTTTTCGCCGATCTGCTGCACCGCCTCATCGATCAGCCCGAAGA
>JALYPE010000876.1 GCA_030856525.1 Pseudomonadota bacterium
GATTGCCTACGATGCCAACAAAGCCCTGAACGTCGCTGCCAGCGCGAAAAACAACAGCGATTTTGCCGTGCAATGGGCCGGGCAGGGCGCCCCGCTGGCGCGCGAACTGTCGGCTGGCGAGTTGGTGAGATTGCTGGCGGCAGAAATGAACGTGTAGCAGCTGCCGAAGGCTGCGTCCGATCGCGGCCCGAGTCGGACGCAGGCTGCGCCAGCTGCTACAGGGTAGTGTTGCGACTGATGTTTAACGCAATCAAACCACGCTCAACACCTGCGCCAACGGACGACGCGGTTTCTGCGGCCAGTTTTCCGGCAGCGGCTCCCCGACAGCCACCAGCATCACCGCAATTTCATCCTCGGCAAGGCCAAACTCCTCGGCCACCGCCTCGGCATCAAAGCCGATCATCGGTGACGAACCCAAACCCATTGCCTGTGCCGCATAAATAAGAGTGCCAGCGCCGAAAGTCGCCGTACGAACTGCTTCATCACGCTGCCTCAGCGGCTGATCATGATAAAGACTCTTCGCCGCGCCTTCCCAGCCAGGCACCATCTGCTCAGGCATCAACCCGGCCTCGACCGACGGCGCCAAGCGGTCAGGAATCGTCTTATAGTCCGCCAACTGCCCGCACACGATAAACGTCACAGCCGCCTCGGTCACCTTGGCCTGATCCCAAGCAATCTTGCGCAGGCGCGCTTTCGCTTCGGCTGTGTGCGCAGCGATAAAACGCCAGTTCTGCAAGTTGAACGCCGTCGGCGCGGTGGTCGCCAGGCGAATCAGCTCAACGACTTGCGCTTGCTCAATACCCCGCGAGGCATCAAACAGGTTCACGGTACGACGCGCCTCAATGGCGCTGATGATCGGGTCTTTCATCGCAAATTCTCTCTATCTGGTTGCTGACGGCCGTCTTGTTGGATCAATGACGAACTGTCAGCAAAGTGATTGGAACGTGTTAATTCAGACGATGCTGTCGATCACGCCGCCATCGACGCGCAGCGCGGCGCCCGTGGTAGCGGAGGCCTGTTCGGAGCTGACGTAGATGATCATGTTGGCCACTTCCTCGACACTGGCCGCACGGCGAATGATCGATGAGCCGCGGTGGGCGTTGACGAAATCGGCTGCCACCTGCTCCAGACTGTCGCCGGAGCTTTCGACGGCGGGCCGCAGCATTTCAGCAACGCCTTCAGAGAGCGTCGGCCCTGGCAGCACTGAGTTGACTGTCACACCGGTGCCGGCCAGGCGTTTGGCCAGTCCGCGCGAAATAGCCAGCTGAGCCGTTTTGGTGAAGCCGTAATGGATCATGTCAGCCGGAATGTTCAGCGCCGATTCCGACGAGATGAACACGATCCGTCCCCATTTGCGCTCCACCATGCCCTGTGCATAGGCCCGCGATAGGCGCACGCCGGACATGACATTGATGTCGAAAAACCGTTGCCATTCGCTGTCCGGTGTCTCGAAGAAATCCTGCGGATTGAAGATGCCCAGGTTGTTAATGACGACGTCGAAGTTGCGATGCTCTGCTACCAGTTTCTGGAAGCCGGACTCGCTGCCCAGATCGCCGGCAAATCCCGTGGCGTTCGCGGCCAGCGCGCCCAGGCGTTGCAACGCATTGTCGACGCTGTCCTGGCTGCGGCCATTGATGACCACGTGCGCACCCGCCTGCAGAAAGCCTTTAGCCGTCGCAAAACCGATGCCGCTGGTGGAGCCTGAGACCAGAATTTTCCGGCCGGTAAAGTCGATGTTCATGATGACCTCGCAAAATCTGTGGATAACAGAATCCTGAAGTATTTTTGTCCCATCGATAATCCGCCCGGATTCGAGATGACTTTTCGAGTCTGCCGAATTATCGTCGGCACACGCCTTCTTCGGATTAAATGCCCATGGACACACTCGATGCCTTGCGCCTGTTCGTCAGCATCGCTGAGGCCGGCAACCTGACGGCAGCGGCGCGTCAGGAATCCGTGGCCACCTCGACGGTCACTCTCGCGTTGCAGCAGCTGGAAGAACGGGTGTCGGCGCGCCTCATCGCGCGGTCCACGCGCAAGCTGACCTTCACCTACGAAGGCGAGCAGTTTCTGATTTATGCCCGGCGATTTTTAGCTGAGTGGGAGGGTGCGATCGACGGGATCCGGCAGAGCGGGCCGTTGAAGGGGCCGATCCGCATCACCGCGACCAGCGATTTCGGCCGTGTGCAACTGGTGCCTGCGAT
>JALYPE010000908.1 GCA_030856525.1 Pseudomonadota bacterium
GCATCACAAACGAATTTCACAATCGGGGCGCATGCTCGCCGAAGGCAGCGTGGCCGAAGACGATTGGGAAGACCACCTGATATTCCGCGCGGGCTGAAACTTACAACGGAGTGTATATGGCTGTGGGGTTACGGCTGGGGTTGGCCGCTGTGCTGTTGGCCATGGGCTCGTCGGTGTGGGCGGCGAAAAAAATCGATCTGGATTACCACGTACGTTTGTTGCCGCAAAGCGATCAGGCCGAAGTGCGCCTGACCCTGGCACAAGGCTCGGCGGTCAGAAGCCTGGATTTTGATTTGGGCGATGGCAGTCGTTACAGCGATTTCAAGGCTGACGGCCAATGGCAGCTCTTGCCGGGCAAGGCGACGCGCGGTGTCTGGCGGCCAGCCGTCGACAAGGCCAGCCTGACGTATCGCGTGCATATCAGCCATGGCCGTAAAAACGGCAGCTTCGACACACGCATGACGCAGAATTGGGCTTTGATGCGTGGCGATGATCTGGTCCCGCCGGCCCGGCTTGATCAGCAGGACGGCATTGAGCTGGTGTCGCGCCTGGAGTTCGAATTGCCCGGCGGCTGGAAAAGTGTCGAAACCGCTTGGCCGCGAATCGGCAAGAACCGCTTTCGCATCGACAATGTCTCGCGCCTGTTCGATCGCCCTACCGGCTGGATGCTGGCCGGTCATCTGGGCACGCGTCGCACGCGTCTCGCGGAAACCGAGATCACGGTTGCATCACCACGCGGGCAGGGCATGCGGCGCATGGACGTGCTGACGCTGCTGACATTTGTCTGGCCGCAAGTGCAGGCGGTTTTCCCGCGCCATCCCGGCAAATTGTTGATCGTCGGCGCCAATGACCCGATGTGGCGCGGCAGCCTGGGTGGGCGGGAATCGGTCTATCTGAACAGTCGTTTGCCATTGGTCAGCGAAAGTGGCAGCAGCGCATTGTTGCGTGAACTGGTTCAGGTAGTGGGCAGGGTTAACGATGAGCATCGCAGCGACTGGATCAGCGAAGGCCTGGCCGAATACTACGCCATCGAATTGCTGCGCCGTGCCGGGGGCATGAGTGATGAGCGCTACGAGAGCCTGAACGCGAGGATGGCCAAGGACAGCTGTACGGTCAGCTCGTTGCGCGGAGAGCAGGTTGATTCGGCGCAGGTGGCCAAAGCCGTGCTGCTGCTGCAGGAACTGGATCGGGAGATCCGCTTGAAGACGCGCAACAAGCGCTCGCTGGATGATGTGATGCGTGGGGCGATGCGTCTGGAGCGCGTGGACACGAAAGGATTCGTTGAGCTTGCCGAAAGTATTTTAGGAAGCTCATCGGCGGTTCTGGACAGCAAGCTGACCCAGTGACACATCAAAAGATCGCAGCGTGCGGCAGCTCCTACACTAGGGCGTTAAAATCCCTGTAGGAGCTGCTGCAGGCTGCGATCTTTTTTGTCTTAAATGCCGGTTTTGGGCGAAGTCAGCGAGTCATTGCCGGTCACTGTCGCAGTGCTGGTCGCCGCTTCCGCGTTTGCCTTCAAACGGGTCAGATCATCACCAGCCCGTTCGATTTTCGCGCGCACGGTGTTCATCTCATGACGGCTCTTTTCCAGCAGGCTCTTCGCCGAGCAATGCCCGGTGATGCCACGGGCCAGTGCCACGCCGCCGATTGCCAGCTGAATCAGGCCGAAAATGCCGCCGCGACGCAGGCCTTTGCCCATCATCACCACGCCACCCGCCAGGGACCCAGCACGTTCCCAGCCGTGGACGTTGCGCTCGGAATGAGTCTGAAACGGAGTGGATTCGATATGTTCTACGCGTTTGAAGTCGGTCATGATCTGTCTCCTGGCGAAAAGGGCTGCTACAAGAATAGATAATTAAGCTGACTGCCGCGGCGGGCGGCTTGTTCCATCGAATATTCGTTGCTCAGCGAAATTTTGCCCCGGAGCGGGTATTCAGACCTTTGGCCATGCGATCGTAAAGCACAACGTTGACCGTGGCCGCCAGGTTCATGCAACCGGTGGTCGGGATATAAACAACGTCTTCGCACCAGTCACGAATCTCTTTATCCAACGAGCCGTCTTCCGGACCGAAGATGTACAGCGCGCGGTCCGGGTGCGTGTACTCGGGAAGCGAGCGAGCGCCTTCGACCAGTTCCACGGCGACGGGAACGCAGCCCAGCGGCAGGATTTTTTTCAGGTCATCGATGCCGATCAGCGGGATATCGTAGTGAACGCGTTTGGTGTCGGTGACGAAGTCGGCGGCGCGCTCGTAGCGCTTGCCGGTATAGAACACGGACGCTACGCCATAACAGCCGGCAGCGCGCATCACCGAGCCAACGTTTTCCGGTGATTTGGGGTTATACAAACCAATGCAGCTGTACCGTTTGTCTGCCACGAGCGGGGTGCCTTCGGGGAAAAGCGGCGATTATACGGGGATTGAGCGAGGCGGTGTTCGGTTGAAATGGGCGGTGTCTGAACTGTAGCTATCGCCAGCAGGCTAGCTCCCACATTGGATATAGGGATTTCACAAGTGCCATGTGCACAGGAGACTCCCTGTGGGAGCCGGCCTGCTGGCGATGGGCCGGCTTGGGTATTGAAGAGGTTCAGTCGTCCTTCTTCATCAATCCTGCCAACGCCGCAAACGGGTTGTGCGTCGCCTTGGCGATCTTCGGCGTGCTCAGCGAGCCTTCGTGGAAATATTGCTGATCGGTGTAGCGCGAGTGCTCGTTGTCATGGCAATACAGGCACAACAGCTCCCAGTTCGAGCCGTCCTGCGGGTTGTTGTCGTGGTTGTGATCGCGGTGATGCACGGTCAACTCGCTCAGACGCTTGCCGGAAAATTCCCGGGCGCAGCGGCCGCAAACGTGCGGGTACATTTTCAGGGCTTTGTCGCGGTAACCCATTTCTTTGTCGCGCTGGTTGTCGGCGAGGATGCGGTCCAGTTTCGACGTGTTGGTCGGCGTTGACGAACTCATGGGTTCACCTTTGTAAAAGACTAATGACGGTTATGAGCACATTACCCGTAGGAGCCGGCTTGCTGGCGAAAGCGGTCGCAATGACGTCATCGCCAGCAAGTCGGCTCCTGCGGTATAGGTGAGGAGTTTAGCTCAGCCCTTCAGCTTCTCGGCAATCCAGATGGTGTGGCGGGTGCCTTTATTGCCGTGGGCAAACACCTGTACTTCCTCGGCCTTGAAGCCGGCTTTCTTCAGTTTGTCGGAAAACTGCTTGTCTGCGCTGGCAGACCACACCGCCAGAATACCCTTGGGCCGCAGCGCTTTGGCGCAAGCACTTAGCCCGCCCGCGGAATAAAGCCAGCTGTTGGCCCGTTGCGTCAGCCCCTCAGGGCCGTTGTCGACGTCGAGCATGATTGCATCGAAACCTTGCGGCTCAGCTTGCAGAACCTTCGCCACGTCTTCCATGCGGATCACCGTGCGCGGATCGAGCAACGGATTGCCGGATTTCTCGCCCAGCGGCCCGCGGTTCCATTCCACGACGCCAGGCACCAGTTCGGCGACCACCACTTCGGCCGTTTTACCCAAGTGCTTGAGGGCCGAGGCGAGGGTGAAGCCCATGCCCAAACCACCGATCAACACCCGCGAATTCGGGCGTCCGGCGACTTTACGACAAGGGATCTCCGCCAAGGCATCTTCCGAGCCGTGCATGCGCGTATTCATCAGCTGCCCGCCGTCGCCACCCTGGATCTTGATGACGAAATCCTCACCGTATTCGAACAGGCACAGGGCACCGCCGTTTTCAGGAATGGGCGCGGTGTCGAGTAGAACGAAACGTTTCATGGGGCTCACTTGAGAAGAATGGGCATTGGGTGGGGCAAACGAACGCAGTTGGGAGTAGCCTGCAAACAGACAACAAGGCCAACGGAGCCATTGATGAAGCGCACTATTCTAACGGTCATTGCCCTGGCCGCGCTCTCGATAACTGCAGCGCAGGCTGCGGATCTCCAAACCATCCCGACTTCACCTGTGCCATCGTCCGGCTCGCCTGGCACGGCGACGCCGACGCCCTACCCGCAAATCACCCCCAACAGCGTGCCGAAGGCCGGGCCGGGAAGCGGTGGGCCGCCGCTGCTGCCGCCGATCATAGTGCCCAGTCCGCCCAAGGACCAGCCGTTGCCGGGCCTTGAGCAGGACGGTACGAAGATCAAATCGCCGGGCGGTTAAACCTGTTGTGAAAGTAACTGGCCGTCAGCCATGCGCAGGCGTTTGGACAGCGAGACCGCCAGCGCACGGATAATTTTGGCGGCGATTTTCGGCGCATCGTTGAGCATTTTTTCCAGCGAGTCTTTGCCCAGGTTCAGTAACTGACAGTTGCTCGCCGCCACGCAAGTGGCCGAACGCCGCTCACCGTCGAGCACGGCCATTTCGCCGAACGCGCGACCGCTGCGCAGCGTGGCCATGGTCACCGCTTGACCTTCGCTGTTGGTCTTTTGCACGGCGACCTGGCCCGTGTGGATGATGCACATGAAGCTGCCGGCATCGCCCTCATGGAAAATTTCTTCGCCTTCAGCCACGGTGCTGATGCTGAAATAGCCCGAGGCCGCTGCAAAGTCAGCAGGCAGCAGCTGATCGAACAGGCCGCAGTCCATCAGCCAATAGCGGATTTCGTTGTTCAGTAGGGTCGGTTCTGACATGTCGTCACGTTCTGGTTTTTGTGGTTTGTCGCAGTTCAGG
>JALYPE010000365.1 GCA_030856525.1 Pseudomonadota bacterium
ACACTCCACTGTGGGAGCGGGCTTGCTCGCGAAGAGGCCCTGAAAGGCGTCAAATCACACAGGCAACAAAAAAGGCCCGTATCTCGCGATACGGGCCTTTTTCGTAAGAAGGGAAAAATCAATTACTTGATTTTGCCTTCCTTGTAGATCACGTGCTTGCGAACAACCGGATCAAATTTCTTGATCTCGATTTTGTCCGGGGTAGTACGCTTGTTCTTGTCGGTAGTGTAGAAGTGACCAGTACCGGCGCTCGAAATCAAACGAATCAATTCACGCATGATTAGCTCCCTTAGATCTTGCCAGCTTTGCGGATTTCGGCCAGCACGACAGTGATGCCACGCTTGTCGATGATACGCATGCCTTTGGCAGATACGCGCAGACGCACGAAACGTTTCTCTTCTTCAACCCAGAAGCGGTGATGCTGCAGGTTCGGCAGGAAACGACGACGGGTTTTGTTGTTTGCGTGGGAAATGTTATTCCCAGTCACCGGACCCTTACCGGTAACTTGACATACTCTCGACATGCCTCAGCCCTCTAAAACCACATGCCCAACCCGGCATGGGTTGGCCGCTTAATCTCTCAGTCATTTGGCGCCAGGCGCCGCGTTTCTTTAGAGGTCTTACCGGCTACACCTACAGTGAAGGAACCGGGCCCCTAGAAAAGAGCGCTGCTTTATACCAGAAAGACTTGAGTGCAACAACAATCGGTGTGAACTGAATCGACAAAAACCCTGATTTACAGGCTCCAGGCGCCTTGTACCAAGGCTGTCGTAGATGCCGACCGCTCGTCGCAGAGTATCAGCCAGCGTGCCGAATTGGAGTTTCCATCGGCAGGCACAGACCGAAAACAATCGCACATACTCCCCTTTAAATGAAAAAGGGGATAGTCATTTGCAAAATAGCCCACTAGGGTAAACCTTTTCCAGACTGCACTTGCAGATGGGCCTTCGATCTGTAAAGGAACCCGACCATGCGCCTCGCTGCCCTACCGCTGTTGCTCGCCCCTCTTCTGCTGAGCCCGTTGGCGCAGGCCGCCGCGCTGAGTGTTTGCACCGAGGCCAGCCCTGAAGGGTTCGACGTGGTGCAGTACAACTCGCTGACCACCACCAATGCCTCGGCCGACGTGCTGATGAATCGCCTGGTGGACTTCGACACCGCCAGTGGCAAAGTCGTCGCCGGGCTTGCCGACAGCTGGGAAGTGTCCGCTGATGGCCTGACGTATGTCTTCAAATTGCATCCGCAGGTGAAATTCCACCGCACCGACTATTTCAGCCCGTCCCGCGAGCTGACGGCAGAGGATGTGAAGTTCAGCTTCGACCGCATGCTCGATCCGGCGAACCCGTGGCACAAAATAGCCCAGAGCGGGTTCCCGCACGCGCAATCGATGCAATTACCCGCGCTTATCAAGAAGATCGACGCGCTGGACCCGTTGACTGTTCGCTTCACACTCGATCACCCGGATTCAACGTTCCTGCCAACACTCAGCATGGGCTTCGCCTCGATCTACTCCGCCGAGTACGCTGACAAACTGCTGAAGGCCGGCACACCGCAAAAGCTCAACAGCCATCCAATCGGCAGCGGCCCTTTCATCTTCACACGCTTCCAGAAAGATGCCTCCATTCGTTACAAAGCCAACCCGGACTACTTCCGCGGCAAACCTGCAGTGGACCCGCTGATCTTCGCGATCACGCCGGACGCCAACGTGCGCTTGCAGAAACTGCGCCGCAACGAGTGCCAGATCGCACTGTCGCCGAAACCTCTGGATGTCCAGGCCGCGCAGAAAGAACCGATTCTGAAAGTGGAAAAGACTGACGCCTTCATGACCGCGTTCGTCGCCATCAACAGCCAGCATCCGCCGCTGGACAAGCCGGAAGTGCGCCAGGCCATCAACCTGGCGTTCGACAAGGCCAACTACGTCAAAGCCGTATTCGAAGATACCGCGGAACCTGCCAGCGGCCCTTACCCGCCCAATACCTGGAGCTACGCCAAGGGCTTGCCGGGTTACGCCTATGATGTGGAAAAAGCCAAGGCGCTGATGGCGAAAGCCGGTTTGCAGGAGGGTTTCCAGACCACCATCTGGACCCGACCGTCCGGCAGCCTGTTGAATCCCAACCCAAGCCTCGGCGCGCAGATGCTGCAATCCGACCTGGCGGAAATCGGCATTCAGGCCGAGATTCGCGTTATCGAATGGGGCGAGGTGATCCGGCGCGCCAAGGCCGGCGAGCACGACTTACTGTTCATGGGTTGGGCGGGCGACAACGGCGACCCGGACAACTTTCTCACGCCGCAGTTTTCCTGCGCGGCGGTCAAGTCCGGCACTAACTTTGCCCGCTACTGCAATCAGGACCTGGACAAGCTGATCAGTGCCGGCAAGACCACTTCCGAGCAAGGCGTGCGCACCAAGCTCTATGAACAGGCTCAGGCGCAGATCCAGCAGCAAGCACTGTGGTTGCCGCTGGCCCACCCGACGGCCTTCGCGCTGATGCGCAAGGAAGTCGAGGGTTATTCAGTCAGTCCGTTTGGACGGCAGGATTACTCGAAGGTGAATCTCAAATAATATTCACACTACAACCCCCTGTAGGAGCGAGCCTGCTCGCGAAAAAAGCACAGACTACGCGGGCTACCAGACACGCTGCGTCATCGTTAATGTTCTTCGCGAGCGGGATCGCTCCTACAGTAGATTCGCAGCCCTCGCTCACATCCACCCATGCTCGGCCATGGACAACGGCTCACCATCTCCGATGATGAAATGGTCGAGCACCCGCACGTCGATCAGGTCCAGCGCGTCTTGCAGACGCTTGGTCAGCGCGCGATCCGCTTCACTGGGATTGGAGTTGCCCGAAGGGTGGTTGTGACAGAGGATCACGGCGGCTGCGTTGTGCGCCAGAGCGCGCTTGACCACCTGCCGGGGATGCACGCTCGTACAGTCAATCGAGCCACGAAACAGCGCCTCGAAGGTCAGTACCTGGTGTTTGGAGTCCAGAAAAAGGCAGCCGAAAACCTCATGCGGCTCGTGGCGCAGCATCGACTTCAGGTAGTCACGCACGGCCTGTGGATTTTCCAGCGCAGATTTATTTCGCGCACGCTCAGCCAGATGGCGCCGGCCCATTTCCAGGACGGCTTGCATCTGGGCAAATTTCGCTGGGCCGAGCCCTAACTGCTCGCTGAACGCCTGTTGATCGGCCTCCATCAGCGAGCGCAGACCACCAAATTGACCCAGCAAATGGCGCGCCAGATCGACAGCGCTTTTACCAGACACACCCGTTCTTAAAAAAATCGCCAGCAGTTCGGCGTCCGAAAGGCTCGCCGAGCCCAGCTCCAATAACCTTTCCCGCGGCCGCTCGGCTACCGGCCAGTCACGAATACTCATAGCACCTCCCTGTCTGTGGGCGCCGCTGTTCCGTAGCGGTCGCTGTGATATCTTAGCCCATCTTTTTTGCGAGCGATTTTCACTCCTGGGGAGGGGGTATCGCCACGCAGTCATCAACGAAATGAAAGGCAGACCTATGCAGCGGCTGTATCGGAAACGCATCGTTCTGGGCGTCGGCGGCGGCATTGCTGCCTACAAGAGCGCCGACCTGGTTCGCCGTTTGATCGATCAAGGTGCCGAAGTGCGGGTGGTCATGACCCGAGGCGGCAGCGAGTTCATCACCCCGCTGACCATGCAGGCATTGTCCGGCCACCCGGTGCATCTGGACCTGCCGGACCCGGCCGCCGAAGCCGCCATGGGCCACATCGAGCTGGCCAAGTGGGCGGACATGGTGTTGATCGCCCCGGCCACGGCGGACTTGATCGCGCGCCTGGCCCAAGGCATTGCCGACGATTTGCTGACCACGCTGGTGCTGGCCACCGACGCCATCGTCGCCGTAGCCCCGGCGATGAATCAGGCCATGTGGCGCGACCCGGCGACCCAGGCCAACCTGCAAACCCTCGAAAGTCGCGCCCTCAAGGTATTCGGCC
>JALYPE010000366.1 GCA_030856525.1 Pseudomonadota bacterium
CCTTTTCGTTTCACTCGCCCTAGCGGATCTGGTGCTTGTGCAGCAAGCGGTAAAAGGTAGGCCGCGACACGCCGAGCACGCGGGCGGCGACGCTGAGGTTGTCGCTGTGACGATTCAAAACATCGCACAACGCCTGACGTTCGGCGCGGGTCTTGTAATCCTCGAGGGTGCCCATCGGCGCGGCAACAGCGTGTTGACTGATCAAACCCAGATCGCGTGCTTCAATCTGTCGTCCTTCCGCCAATATCAGACCACGGCGCACGCGGTTGGCCAGCTCGCGAACGTTGCCCGGCCAGTCATGTTTGCCCATGGCAATCAGTGCGTCTTCGCTGAAGCTGCGCGGTCGACGCCCGGTTTCATGGCTGTAGAAATGCGAAAAGTGGTTGGCCAGCATCGACAGGTCGCCATGACGCTCACGCAACGGCGCGGTAACGACCTGCAGCACGTTGAGGCGATAATACAAATCTTCGCGGAAGCGCTTCTTCTCGATGGCCGCTTCGAGGTCGACGTGAGTCGCTGCCAGAACCCGCACATCCACCGGAATCGGCTGACTGCCGCCTACACGTTCAATGTGTTTGTCCTGCAGGAAGCGCAGCAGATTCGCCTGCTGTTCGAGTGGCAGATCACCGATATCATCGAGAAACAACGTGCCGCCGTTGGCCGCTTCGATACGCCCGACCTTGCGCTGGTGCGCGCCCGTGAATGCGCCATTCTCGTGGCCGAACAATTCGGACTGAATCAAGTGCTCGGGGATGGCGCCGCAATTGATCGCGACAAAGGGTTTGCTGTGCCGTTGCGATTGCCGGTGCAGCGTGCGCGCAACCAGCTCTTTGCCCGTGCCGCTTTCGCCCCGGATCAATACCGGCGACTCGGTCGGCGCGAGTTTGTTGAGTAATTTGCGCAGTTCACGAATCGGTTTGCTGTCGCCCAGCAGTTCGTGCTCAGGCTGATTGATATGAACCGTGCCCTGCCCGCGCAGTCTTGCCATGCCAAATGCACGGCCCAGAGTCACCTGTACCCGCGACACGTCGAACGGCAATGTATGGAAATCGAAAAACCATTCACAGACAAAATCGCCGACGTTCTGCCGCCGCAGTACCTCCTGATTGAGCACAGCGATCCATTCCGTTCCGCTGCGACTGATCAGCTCCTTGACCGCTTCCGGGCGGTCCAGATGAAAAGGTTGCAAGCGCAATAGCCCGACGTCGCAAGTCCGATCGACAGCGTCTTCGAGCGTGCAGCTGTCGACGTCCCATCCGACCGAGCGCAAGCCCGGAAGCAGACTATGACAATCATCGCAGGGATCCACTACCAGTAATCGTCGTAAGGCAGGCGCTTCGATCATGACTGTTCCTTGGCGTCAAATATACGAAATATTATTAAAAACAGTCGTTTGGCGGACCTGGCTGTAACATTAGCAAGAATTTGACGGCGCCTTGTACCGATTGACTATAGGGTTAGTAAAGAATCAGTTATAAGCAAAAACGCACTGTTAGCTACCTAACAAAGTTGCATCTTTCATTGCGCTTTCGCCAGTGAATCAACCAATGATCGAATGAAAGAAAGTTGAAATTTCTTTTGCTCAAGTGTGACCCGGGCACTGCCTGAGGGCATCAGTACAAGTAACCAGCCGCACGGTACGCCCAACCGACGGCACATCACTTGATTGGGCATAGAGAGAGAAAATCCCATGACCGCCCCGCTCCGTATCAACGAAGCTCTTTTGATTGCCGACCGCGCATTCCAACCTTTCCAATGCGTGGCCTGGGCCCCACAGGACGGTAACGGCGAACTCAGCCTGACCGTCATCGACCGCACTAACAATCACATCGGTCGCAAACAGATTCCCAGCAGTGCCTACACCGACCCTGCGCAACTTGAACATGTGCTGGAACAGGCGCGTGAAGAATTGAGCCGTGAAGGCTACACGCTGCAACCGTGGACGATGCCGCACTGATATCGACGCGGATTACTAAAATGTAATCCGCGCTTTTTTTGGCAATGCAGTTGTGCCCGGCGCGTTTTTTTTGAAAACCCTCAGTTGTACTACGGTTACTTGTCAGGCTTTGAAGTGGGTCGTAAAGCCACTGTTCTGGCACACAACGACCCTCAATCTGTAGTTGTGTACCAACGTGTTCAGCGGTTGAATAGCTCTCCTATATAAGTCGCGTTCCAATCCCTGGAACAGGACGACTCGCAAGGAGAAGCGTGCATGTCTGTCCAGATCGATCCCGCGCTCACTCCGGAGCTATCTGACGCTGGAACTCTCGATAAGACTTTTGCCGCCGCCGGCAAAACCCATGTGTACTTCCCCGGTAGCGTTTCCAGCATGGCCAACGGCGTTGCCATTGATGGCAGTGGCCGATTGTTGGTGGCGGCGAAGGTCGGCACTCCGGGCGGCAGCCGTTTTGGTCTGGCGCGATTGCTCCAGGACGGATCGGCCGATCTGACGTTCGCTCATCAGGGCAGCGTGGTCGGGCAGTTTCAGCACGGCTTTGAGGCCATGGCCGGGCAAATTCGTGTCCTGCCCAGCGGCCATATCCTGGTGGCCGG
>JALYPE010000063.1 GCA_030856525.1 Pseudomonadota bacterium
CCTTGTAACCGTTGCAGACGATGGTGCCGCCCTTCGGCGCCAGCGCCAGCACGGCGAGCAGCTCGGGTTTGGAGCCGGCTTCCAGACCGATGGAAACGTTTTGGGTCGCAATGATGTTTTCGATCACCGCTTCCTGCTGGTTCACTTTGATCGGATACAGCGCGGTGTACTTGCTCTGGTATTCCAGGCGCTCGATGTTGGAATCGAAGGCACCGGTCAGCTGGCGCACGCGGTCTTGCAGGATATCCGGGAAACGTACGAGCAACGGCAAGGACAAGCCGCTCTTGCGCAACTGGTCGACTTGCTCGAACAGGTCAATCGGCGAGCTGGCCGGACCGTTCGGACGAACTTCGACGCGACCGGCGTCATTGATCGCGAAATACCCGGCCCCCCAATGGCGGATCCCGTAAACACTGCGGCTGTCCGCAACTGTCCATTGGCTGCCATCGTCTTTGCGTGTGCGTCGTACGGACATTGAAGTCCCCTATAAAAAAGTCATAGAGCGTCACCTGGGTTCAGGCTGGCGCAGTCTAAAGAGTGTAAATGACGGTTCGTCAACGAGGGGGTAGACCTCGCTGACCGCAGTGAGTTTAGAAACCGGTCAGAACAGGCTCTGTGAAAACCATGTAGTCGGCACCAGGCCTGCTGCAAGGACCGGGTCGAGCCGAGGGTGGTTTTCACAGAGACGGCTAGCCGCCGGACTTCTTGGCCTTGAAACCGAGTTTGATCAACTCGCCTAACAACAGCTCGACATGATCGCCCTGGATTTCGATGATGCCGTCTTTCAACGCGCCACCGGTACCGCAACGTTTCTTCAACGTGGTGGCCAGCTCCTTGAGCGCATCTTCAGCCAACGGCACGCCGGTGATGGTGGTTACCGTCTTGCCGCCTCGGCCCTTGCTTTCGCGGCGCACGCGAGCAATGCCGTCACCGGACGGGATCAAGGTTTGTTTGCAGATGCAGGCGTCCACCGGTTTGCTGCAATCGGGGCAATGACGACCTGCGTCGGTGGAAAATACCAGGCCACCAAGGGCGGCGAAGGATGCGGCTTTTTTGGCCACCGGCGATCCTCTCGGGAGGACAAAGACTGGTCGCGGCCACTTGGGCCATCGACCGCGAAGCCCCACTCAGGCAGGGGCAGCGCTACTGAACCGAAACAACCCTGTAGGAGCGAGCTTGCTCGCGATGGTCGTCAACGATGACGCGAGCATTCAGGAAACGCACGTCGTCCTTGCGTTCTTCGCGAGCAAGCTCGCTCCTACAACAAAGCAATCCGGTTCAGCTTGAAAAGGTCGCGCAGTGTAACGGCAAAAACGCCGATTGCTAAGAGCCAATCGGCGCCAATTCATGGCTGTTTTGCGACGTCATTCCCAGAGGCGCGCAGATAGCGCCTCAACGCTGCCAAAGAGTCCGGGCAATAAGGCTTTTGCTGAATGTCGAGCATGACCTGATCAACCGGAATGAAGCGCGCTTCCAGCACCTCCTCCGGCTGCAGGATCAAGGGGCCATCCCACACCGCCGAAAACGCTGAGCACCAGAGTCGATTACCGGTGTCTTCGAAAAAGAAATGATCGTGCGCGGTCAGTTCTACCCCGCTCACTCCCAACTCTTCTTCCAGCTCCCGGGCAGCCGATTCGGCGTAGCTCTCGGTGGCCAGAACCATGCCACCCGCCGCCACGTCCCAGTAACCGGGATAAATCGCCTTGCTCAAGGTTCGGCGATGAACACAGAGCTCACCGGCCGAATTGAACAACATGATGTAAGTGCCGCGTCCGATCAGCCCACGCTCGCGCAAATCGGAGCGGACCAGGGCGCCGAGCAGGTTGTCCTGCTCGTCGACCCAGGCGATATGCTCTGCGTCCGAGGCCGCACGATGGGCGGCTTCGCTTGTGTTATCCGCCATGACTCAGCCTTGATTGAGCAGCTGACGCAAATCGATCACTGCAGCATTGGCCCGGGAAATGTAATTGGCCATGACCAGCGAGTGGTTGGCCAGCACGCCAAAGCCGCTGCCATTGAGAATCATCGGGCTCCAGACGGGCTCCTGCGATGCTTCCAGCTCACGAATGATCTGACGCACGCTGACCGTGGCGTTCTTCTTCGCCAGTACATCGGCGAAGTCGACTTCGATAGCACGCAACAAATGCGACAACGCCCAGGCT
>JALYPE010000071.1 GCA_030856525.1 Pseudomonadota bacterium
GCGTTGAACGAGTCCGCCGATCAAACCTCGGCACTTGTCCTGGGCGATGAAAAAGAGGGTGATTCGAATCAGGTTCGTACGGGTGGCGGCGCACCTGCAGAAGCCAGGGAAGAGAGTGGAAGCACTCAGAGCATTGCCGTTAAAGTACTGCTTAAACGCATGCAGGAACTACAGCAGCAGTTACGCGAACAACAGCAGCAGCTGGCCGCAGCGCAGGCCGCGGCTTATCCGACAGAGGAAGCCAAGGCGACGGTCGTGATGTCGATTCAAGGCCAGATTATCGAAACGAATGGGGCATTGGCGCAGGTGACGGCCAGCCTGATCAAGGAATTGGCCAAGGGCGGTGGGTCGGGAGGGCTGGTTAGTACCACTGCATAATCGGCGATGTATGAATGGCCGTTCGGCGGTTGACAATTATCTATAGGGTTCGCATAGTTCGATCAACGCAAACGTTTGCGCGGCAACCTTTCCGGCGGTAGTATCGACCGCAACGGTGACGTCAGCGCAATGCGTTGCCAATAAAATAATCATAAGATCGGAGTGAACCCATGAAGCTGCCATTCGCTGGACGTCTTCTTGCTGTCGCTATGCTGGCTGCCGCATCCGCTGCCATGCCTTTCTCCTCGGCATTCGCCGAATCCCCAGAAAAACCTAAAGTCGCACTGGTCATGAAATCATTGGCCAACGAATTTTTCCTGACCATGGAAGATGGCGCCAAGGCTTATCAGAAAGATCACTCCGGCGAATTCGACCTGATCTCCAACGGCATCAAGGACGAAACAGACACCGCCAACCAGATCCGCATCGTCGAACAGATGATCGTTTCCAAAGTTAACGCCCTGGTCATCGCACCCGCCGACTCGAAGGCGATGGTGCCTGTGATCAAAAAGGCTGTGGATGCCGGCATCACCGTGATCAACATCGATAACCAGCTGGATCCAGCGGTGGTCAAAAGCAAAAACATCACCGTACCGTTCGTAGGCCCGGACAACCGCAAAGGCGCGCGTCTGGTCGGCGAGTACCTGGCCAAACAGCTCAAGGCCGGTGACGAAGTCGGCATCATTGAAGGCGTTTCCACTACGACCAACGCGCAGGCCCGCACCGCAGGCTTCAAGGATGCGATGGAAGCGGCGCAGATCAAGGTCGTGTCGCTGCAATCCGGCGACTGGGAAATCAATAAGGGCAATCAGGTTGCCTCCTCCATGCTGAGCGAATACCCGAACATCAAGGCCCTGCTGGCCGGCAACGACAGCATGGCGGTCGGCGCGGTTTCTGCGGTGCGCGCCGCGGGCAAAGCCGGCAAGGTGCAAGTGGTCGGCTACGACAACATCAATGCAATCAAACCGATGCTGAAAGATGGTCGCGTCCTGGCCACTGCCGATCAGTTCGCTGCGAAACAAGCGGTGTTCGGCATTGAAACAGCGCTGAAAATCATCAAGGGCGAGAAAGTCGACAGCGGCGCTAATGGCGTGATTGAAACTCCGGTCGAGCTGGTTACCAAGTAGTCCTTCTGGCGACACAACGGCGCTCGCCCGACCGGGCGAGCGCATGGAGATTCTTATGTCAGTTTCCGCTCCGATCGCTGTCCTCTCGGTCAGCGGCATCGGCAAGACCTATGCTCAACCTGTCCTGACCGGTATTGATTTGACGCTGATGCGCGGCGAAGTGCTGGCGCTGACCGGTGAAAACGGTGCCGGCAAAAGTACTCTGTCAAAAATCATCGGCGGGCTGGTCGCACCGACAACTGGCCAGATGCAGTTTCAGGGGCAGGATTATCGTCCTGGCAGTCGCACCCAGGCTGAAGACCTTGGCATTCGGATGGTCATGCAGGAACTCAATCTGCTGCCGACTCTGTCGGTGGCCGAGAACCTGTTCCTTGATAATCTGCCCAGCAATGCGGGCTGGATCAGTCGCAAGCAATTGCGCAAGGCGGCCATTGAGGCCATGGCTCAGGTAGGGCTCGACGCAATTGATCCGGATACCCTGGTCGGTGAGTTGGGCATTGGTCACCAGCAAATGGTCGAGATCGCCCGTAACCTGATCGGCGATTGCCACGTGCTGATTCTCGACGAACCTACTGCGATGCTGACGGCCCGTGAAGTCGAAATGCTTTTCGAACAAATCACCCGTCTGCAAGCGCGCGGCGTGTCGATCATTTATATCTCGCACCGTCTCGAAGAATTGGCGCGAGTGGCCCAGCGCATCGCGGTGCTGCGCGACGGAAACCTCGTCTGCGTCGAACCGATGGCCAATTACAACAGTGAGCAACTGGTCACGCTGATGGTCGGCCGTGAGCTGGGCGAACACATCGACATGGGCGCGCGCAATATCGGCGCACCCGCCTTGACGGTCACTGGCCTAAGCCGCTCCGACAAGGTTCGCGATGTGTCTTTTGAAGTGCGCGCCGGGGAAATCTACGGAATTTCCGGCTTGATCGGGGCAGGGCGCACAGAACTGTTGCGTCTGATTTTCGGCGCCGATGTGGCAGACAGCGGCACCGTGGCGCTGGGTTCGCCGGCGCGCGTGGTCAGCATTCGATCGCCGTCAGATGCGGTGGCACATGGCATTGCACTGATCACCGAAGACCGCAAAGGCGAGGGCCTGCTGCTGACCCAATCGATCAGTGCCAACATTGCCTTGGGCAATATGCCGGTGATTTCCACCGCCGGGTTCGTCAATAACGGTGAGGAAGTGTCTCTGGCTCAGCGTCAGATTGACGCCATGCGCATCCGCAGTTCCAGTCCGACGCAATTGGTGTCGGAACTGTCTGGCGGCAATCAGCAAAAAGTCGTCATCGGTCGATGGCTGGAGCGCGATTGCTCGGTGATGTTGTTTGACGAGCCCACCCGGGGCATCGACGTCGGTGCCAAGTTCGACATTTATGCCTTGCTGGGGGAACTGACGCGTCAGGGTAAAGCG
>JALYPE010000084.1 GCA_030856525.1 Pseudomonadota bacterium
TTACCGTCCTTTACTTGCTGGCCAATCGACATAATCGTCGAAGCTGTTGAGACAGACGGTGTAAAGTTGCCTTTGGTCGTGCTAGTTTAATGTCAATTTTTCGTATACGTGGGCAAAACGCCTGTCAGAACATAGAGTTGGCGCCACGTTTTAAAGCGGTTTGCGAGTTGTAAACCCCTTATTTTTCAGCATTTTTTATAGAGGCACGGGATTACATGGAAATCGGTCTGCGCGAGTGGCTGATCGTCATCGGCATTATTGTCATTGCCGGTATTCTTTTCGATGGCTGGCGCCGGATGCGCGGCGGCAAGGGAAAACTGAAATTTCGTCTCGACCGCAATTTGTCCAATCTGCCTGACGAGGACACCAGCGCCGAGCTGTTGGGCCCGCCCCGGGTGCTGGATACCCACAAGGAACCGCAGCTGGACGAGCATGATCTGCCTTCGGTGAGCATGCCGGCCCGGGAAACCCGTGAGTCGGGTTCCAAGCGCGGCAAGCGCGGGCACGGTGAGCCTTCGCAAGGCGATTTGAATCTGAACCTGGACCTGGACCTGGACGGCGGCCCGAGCTTTAGCAGCGCTGATGATTTTCCGGATGACACCAAACCGTCGCCGTCGGTCAGCGACAGAGAGCAGCCGCAAGCTGAAGAGGTGCTGGTGATCAGCGTGATCTGCCGCGATGCGGCGGGCTTCAAAGGCCCGGCGTTGTTGCAGAACATTCTCGAAAGCGGCCTGCGTTTCGGCGAGATGGACATCTTCCATCGCCACGAAAGCATGGCCGGCAACGGCGAAGTACTGTTCTCGATGGCCAATGCGGTCAAGCCCGGCGTGTTCGATCTGGACGACATCGATCATTTCAGCACTCCGGCCGTGAGCTTCTTCCTCGGCCTGCCAGGCCCGCGTCATCCCAAGCAGGCATTTGATGTCATGGTCGCGGCGGCACGTAAATTGTCGCAGGAATTGAACGGCGAGCTGAAGGATGACCAGCGCAGCGTGCTGACCGCTCAGACAATCGAGCATTACCGCCAGCGCATCGTGGAATTCGAACGCCGTGCTTTGACGCAGAAGCGTTGATTTCAAGGTTGGAGCAGGACTTTGTGGCGAGGGGGTTTACCCCCGTTCGGCTGCGCAGCAGTCGTAGAACTGCGAATGCGGGATGATCGAATGGGGCCGCTTCGCAGCCCAACGGGGGTAAACCCCCTCGCCACAAAGCGCACGTCTTGAGCTATCGTGATTTACAGATTGAGCAGCCTCGGCTGCTCTTTTGCTTTATGAGAGAACACCCATGACTGCCGCCAAAACCCGCATTTTAGAGCTGCGCGCTGAGCTGGATCAGCACAACTATCGCTATCACGTGCTGGACGAGCCGAGCATCCCGGACGCCGAGTACGACCGCTTGTTCCATGAGCTCAAGGCTCTGGAAGCCGCCAATCCCGACCTGGTGACCAGCGATTCGCCGACCCAGCGCGTGGGCAGCGCGGCGCTGTCTGCGTTCACGCAAGTGCGCCATGAAGTGCCGATGCTCAGCCTCGGCAACGCCTTCGAAGAAACCGACATGCGTGAGTTCGATCGCCGGGTGACGGAAGGTCTCGATCTGCCGGTCGGGGATTTGCTCGGCGGCGCAGCGGCAGTGGAATACAGCTGCGAACCCAAGCTCGATGGCCTGGCGGTCAGCCTTCTGTATCAGGATGGTGTGCTGGTCCGCGGCGCCACACGCGGCGACGGCAGCACCGGTGAAGACATCAGCGTCAACGTGCGCACGGTGCGTAACATCCCGCTGAAACTGCAAGGCAGTGGCTGGCCAGCGACCCTCGAAGTGCGTGGCGAAGTGTTCATGTCCAAGGCCGGTTTCGAGCGTCTCAACGCCACGCAACTGGAAGTGGGCGGCAAGACCTTCGCCAACCCGCGCAATGCGGCGGCGGGGAGCTTGCGTCAGCTGGATTCGAAAATCACCGCCAACCGCCCGCTGGAATTCTGTTGCTACGGCATAGGCCAGATTTCCGCCGACATCGCCGACACGCATATCGGCAATCTCAAGCAGCTTCAGCAATGGGGCATGCCCATCAGCCGGGAGTTGAAACTTGCTCACGGCATCGATGAGTGCCTGGATTACTACCGCGACATCGGTTCACGCCGCAACGACCTGACCTATGAAATCGACGGTGTCGTATTCAAGGTCAACAGCATCGCGTCTCAGCGCGAACTCGGGTTCCGCGCCCGCGAACCGCGTTGGGCCATCGCCCACAAATTCCCGGCGATGGAAGAACTCACCGAGTTGCTCGACGTGGAATTCCAGGTCGGTCGCACCGGTGCGGTCACCCCCGTGGCCCGTTTGAAACCTGTGAAAGTGGCCGGCGTCACCGTGGCTAACGCGACCTTGCACAACATGGACGAAGTGGCACGTCTGGGCCTGATGATCGGCGACACGGTGATCATTCGCCGAGCCGGCGACGTGATTCCGCAAGTGGTGCAAGTGGTCACCGAGCGCCGCCCCGAAAACGCGCGAGCCGTGCAGATTCCCGAGCAATGCCCTGTGTGCGGCTCGCAAGTCGAGCGCACGCAACTGGTCAAGCGCAGCAAGGGCCGCGAGACGGTCAGTGAAGGTGCGGTGTACCGCTGCGTCGGCCGTCTGGCCTGCGGGGCGCAACTCAAGCAGGCCATCATCCACTTTGTCTCGCGCCGCGCGATGGACATCGAAGGCCTGGGCGACAAAAGTGTCGAGCAATTGGTTGATGAAGGTCTGGTGAGTTCGCCCGCCGATCTGTATGCCTTGAAGTTTGACGACATTGTCGACCTCGAAGGTTTTGCCGAGCTGTCGAGCAAGAAGTTACTGAGCGCCATCGAGGACAGCAAGAAGCCAAGTCTGGCGCGCTTCATTTACGCGCTCGGCATTCCTGATGTCGGCGAAGAAACGGCCAAGGTGCTGGCGCGCTCTCTCGGTACGCTGGAGCGGGTTCAGCAAGCGTTGCCACATGTCCTTACCTATCTGCCGGATGTGGGCCTTGAAGTGGCGCACGAGATTCACAGCTTTTTTGAGGATGAGCACAACCAGCAGGTCATCAAGGATCTGTTCAAGCATGGTCTGCAGATTCAGGATCAGGGCGACCTGGGTGCCGAGTTCGCGGCGAGCACCACGCTGGGCGGTTTCCTCGACAAATTGCACATTCCTTCGGTAGGGCCGGGCGGTGCGCAGAAGCTCGCGGACCGCTTCGGTTCGCTGCAGGGCGTGTTCACCGCAGACTGGCTGGACATGCGTCAGGCCCTGCCGGAGAAACAGGCAAATTCCGTGCGAGATTTTTTTGCGATCGCTGAAAATCGTCAACTCGCTGAAGCCGCTGAACAGCAGTTGCGCGATTTCGGCATGCATTGGCAGAGCGAGAAAAAAGTCGTCGAAGGGTTGCCGCTGGCCGGGCAGACCTGGGTGCTGACCGGTTCGCTGGAATTGATGAGCCGCGATGTCGCCAAGGACAAACTGGAAAGCCTCGGCGCCAAGGTGGCGGGCTCGGTCTCGGCGAAGACCCATTGCGTGGTGGCCGGGCCGGGCGCGGGTTCGAAGTTGACCAAGGCCAATGAGCTGGGGTTGAAGGTGCTGGACGAAGAGGCGTTTGTGGCGTTTTTGAGTTCGCACGGTATCGCGATCTGACGTTTAAGATCAAAGGATCGCAGCCTTCGGCAGCGCCTACAAAGTATCGGCGCACATCTGTGGGAGCTGCCGAAGGCTGCGATCTTTTGATTTATCCCCATCAAATCTCGGAACGATGTTCCAGCGGCAATGATCTAGTCTTGGCACGCCCCAGGGAGAGATCGCCATGTACCGCTTCTTCGAACAGCTCAGCTCACGCATCGCCGCGCCGTTCATGGGCGAGCGTTCGCGCAACAGCAAGGTCTGGCAGTGTCGCTGCGGGCAGTCGCTGTTCTTTCCCAACACTCAATGCCTGGCCTGCCTGGCGATGTTGGGTTATCAGCCGCAGCACAGTCGCCTGTCGTCGCTACAAGCGGGTCCTCAGCCGCATACGTGGCGACTTGATGCCGAGCCTGAGGCCGGGATCTTCCGTCGCTGTGGCAATCTCGACTCTCCGGCCGCGTGTAACTGGTTACTGCCGGCCAACGATCATGAGGTGCTGTGCAGCGC
>JALYPE010000092.1 GCA_030856525.1 Pseudomonadota bacterium
GTCCAGCATCTCCGGGATGACTTTCAAATCTAATAATCGTATCAGCGTTAGGTCGCCATGCCATTCTCTGACTTCCATGCTGGGTGAGTGAAACTTTGGGCTGGACTCCTAACGCTTCCGTAAGCTCATTTGGATCATCAGGAAAGTGAGTGTAGGCGTTCGGGAGAGCCGCCTCACCCTCATCAACCTTCGCACCAGCGGTGTCATCCGGCGCCCCACATCCGGGCTTATTCGGCGGCGGGCAGTTTCCGTTTAAGCCTAGCGGATCAACCCAACCCGTTGGATTCGGCGCATACCGGTACTGATTCAGCCCACCCGCCAGCCGCGTGGGATCCGGCGTCAGGAACCGTCCGACACTTGGATCATAGTACCGATGCCGGTTGTAGTGCAGGCCGCTCTCAGTGTCGAAGTATTGACCCTGGAAGCGCAGTGGCTGATCGAGCTGCTCACCGCCGCCATGTACGACATCGGTCAGTTTGCCGTAGGCGTTGTACTTCGCTGACCAGACGATTTCGCCGCTGTAATCCGTCAGTTCTTGCGGCGTGCCTAAGTGATCAAGTTGGTAGTAGAACGGGCATGCCTGTTTCGGGCCTTTGCCGTCGAGCATGGCCAGCGGGCGAAAGGTGCCCGGTTCGTAAACGTAGCTGCGGTAATGCTCGCGGCCGCTTTCCGCGACAAGATTGTCGCCTTGCCAGAAGAACTGCGTGGTGTGCCCGTCGACGGTTTTGCTGATGCGCCGGCCGAAGGCGTCGTAGCGGTAACTTGCGCTGCGACCATCGGGAGTGGTGACGCCGATCAGCCGATGCTGGCAGTCGTAGCGGTATTCGGTGACGAGTTTTTGCGCAGTGCCGCGGCGTTCGCGGATGAGGTTGCCGAAGGCGTCATAGTCGTAATGACGGTCGCCTTGCATCAGCAGGCGGTTGCCTTTGACGGTGGTCGGGCCGGCACGGTCCTGCATTAGCAGGTTGCCGGCCGGGTCGTGGGCGAAGCTTTCAGGTTGTTGATCGCGGCTGTGACGGACGCGGATCAGGCGGTTGAGCGGGTCGTAGTGGTAGTTGCGCTGGCCGTGGCGGGTGTCGGTGATGTGTTCGAGATTGCCGTTGGCGCTGTAGGCATAATCGCGGCGATACAGCGATCGCTGGTTCTGGCTGACAGCGTGAGCCTGCAGACGGCCCTGATCGTCGTAGGCGTATTCGCTGAGCAACAGGCCTTGTTGGCGAGTCTTTTCTCGACCGGCGATGAACGTGTGTGAACTCAGGCGCGCGCCGTTGAGGTCGATGCCCGTCAGCGCACCGCCGTTGGCACGCTGATAATCCAGTTTGCTGCCATCCGGCAGGCGCATGCGGTTGAGCTGGCCGCAGGCATCGTAGCCGTAACGCAAGGTGCCCCAGCTCTGATGCTCGGTGATCAGCCGATCCTGAAGGTCGTACTCAAATTCCAGCGGGTGGTCGTGACCGTCGTCGACGCCAATCAGTCGACTAAGCGTGTCGTAGCGATAGGCGACCTTGATCCCGTCGGGCAAGGTTTTAACCAGCAGACGCCCAGCCGCATCCCGCTCATACGCGGTGAGCAAAACCGATCCGTCATCACCAAACTCGGATTTCTCGAGCAATTGCCCGTTCAGGTCATACGCATACGCCGTGCGCCGCCCATCAAAACCGATCTCCTGTCGGATCAATCCGCCAGGCGTGTAATCCAGCTGATATTTTTCCCCGGATTCGTTTTCAATTTCCGTCAGCAGCAACTGCGCGTTGTCGTAGCGATAATTGAGCTGCGTGCCATCGGGATTGATGCGCCGGCTGACCAGGTGCAAATCATCGGCATATTCATAGCGGGTGAAACGCCCGAGCTCGTCGCGCTCGCCGGTGATCTGGCCGTAGGCGTTGTAGCCGTAGGCGCGACTGGCACCGGTAGGCAATGTCGTCTGCAGCAGTCGGCCAACGGCGTCCCATTGATACCGGGTAACCGCACCATGTTCGTCCTGCCGGGTCGTCTGGCGCCCCATCGCATCGTAGGAAAAGCGCCGCACACCGCCATCTGGTAGCGTTTCTTCGACCAGTTGCCCCAGATCGTTCCACACCAGCAGATGCCCGCTGGTGTCTGGGTAACGAATGGTGTGCAACTGTCCTTTGGCGTCGTAGTAATAGCGGGTGACCTGACCGTCCGGGTCGGTCGCCTCGGTGACATCGCCCTGCGCGTTACGCTGATATTTCCACACCGCTTTGCCGCGATAGCGCGCGTGCAGGAAACCGTTGCGGTACTCGTAGGACGTTGGCTCCTCGTCCGGTGGAATCAGCGCCTCCAGGCGTCCGACGTCGTCGTAGCGGTATTCGGTGATGGCACCGAGCGCATCCTGCTCGGCGATCAGTTGCCCCTGATCGTCATACGCCTTGAGCTGCTCGCCGCCATCCAGCCCGACCCGGCGCACCAGCCGCGCCCGGTCATCGTGTTCATAGACTTCTTCGCTGCCGTCACCGTTGATAACCGTGACACTGCCGGCGTCATCCCAGACATACCGCGCCTCCATCTGCGCAAACGACGCCCAATGCCGGACACATCGCGCCGCCTTGCCGGACTTTTCCCACTCCCAGAAGAAACTCGCCCCACCGGCCAGTTGCCGCTGGAGGATGACGTGCCGGTCGTCGTAGTCGTAACGCTCGCTCTCACCGAGCGCGTTGGTCGCCTCAATCAGCCGATGACACGCGTCGTAGCGGTAGGAAACCAGCGTCTGCTCGGTCTGCCAGGCTTCATCCAGACTCGCCGCCGGCACAAGCACCTGATAGTCGACCGCGATCACATGGCCACGGTCATAACGCAACAACAGGGCCCGACCCGCGCCGTTATCTACCCGCTGAAGACGGTCCTGACGATCGCACGAAAGACGCAATCGGTTGCCGTACGCATCGCTGATCGCCGTCAATCGGCCGTTGTGAAAGTGATAAAACCGCGGAACGTCACCGGCCTGCGCGAGGATCAGCTCGTCGCTTGAATCGCCCAGGTAAATCGCCGCCCGCGACAAACTGTTATGAATCGCCGGACGTTCTGCGCTGGGCAGCGGAAACGTCGTACGGCGGTTTTCATGGTCAACCCAGATGACCGAGTCACCCGCGACCTCCAGCCGATGCGACAGCGAATGACTCCAGCCAAACCCCAACCCGCAATCGATTTCAACGGCGCTGGTGCGGTAAAGCCGGGTGAAATCGAACGGCAACACACCGTCCAAAGTCCCATCAACCAGCGTCAGCAATTCCTCGCCGGTAACCATCGAAACCGGGCACTTGTTGGTCGCGGTTTTATCAGCGGGCTCAGCACTGTCCCCGTTCGGATTTTTTGCCTGATCCGGTGCGTCATCGTGCTGTTCGTCCTGCTTGAGCGTGGTGTTGCGCTTCGCATTCCAGCGCAGTTGCATGCGTCCCTTTTTAATCCCCGCCGCAACGCCCCGCGCGGCAACCGTCTTGTAACGATCCACATACGTCATGAAGTTATTGATGATGGTGAAGATCGCTTTAACGAACCCCACAACAGCGTCGAGAATTCGCGCGCCATAGTGGGCAAGTCGCCGGCCCAAGTACGCGATGCCAATCCCCGCGCCGGCGAAGGTGAGAACAATCCCGATCAAAATGTCGATCAGCAACTGCACTACAACCATTGAAAGCGCTTCCGCCGTTTTGCCGGCGATATCGCTGGGCGGCAGCATGTCCAGCCAGAGACTGGCGGTGCGCAGCAACAGGCATAACGCCGCTTCATCACTGGCCAGCAACTGAACCTTTTCCATCGTTGCCGGAAACTGTTCCGCCAGTTCGGCCAGTTGATTGGCCCCCTCACCCAGCCGCTCTGCATACTGGCGAGGGTCTTGGAGAATGTCCGAGAGCAAACTGAGGCTGTCCCAGACACCGGTAATCGCCGCCCAGCTTCCGGCCAGTATTCCGTTGCCCACGGCCGCAGAAGTCGACTGCGACCAGCGCGGCTTGAACGCGTCCCACTCGGTGCGCAACCAGCCGTTCAGCTCATGGGTCAAGCCGTCGTAGGAAGTGAAAAGCTCATCAACCTGCTCGGGGGTTACTTCGCTCTGGACATGGACCCGGTAGAACTTGCCGGGCACTCCTCTGAACTCTCCCTTGCCGTGTTCATTCAGCGTAACGACCTTCTTCTCGCCGTCATCCTCGGCAATGACATCGACCTGGATATTGCCCAGCGGAATGTCATAAACCGATTCGAACTTGCTCTCGATCTGCAAAATCCCGTTGCCTGGACACTGCACAACCGTGGAGAGAAAGTTGTCATCACCACTGCCGACCGCCGTGGTTGTGTCGCCCAGCTTTATGACTCGCTCCATGCCCATCAACGAGGGCAGGTCCATAAACCGGCTGACCTTGTCGGCGTTGCGACTTACGGCACCCTTCAGTTGCTGGCGATACACAGCCAACGTGTCGTTGAAATACTCGAGCTCCTGCTCAATACGCGTGATGTGCTGCATCACCGCAGCCTTGGGTATGAGAAGAAAGGAAAAACGATGACAGTCATGGGCAGTCCCTCGCGCAGAAAATCGGCGTGCGAGACTTTGCGGGGGATCGAAAAGAAAAAGAGTCAGCGAAGTAAGCGCTGGCTGTAGGGCAAATCCCTAAATTGCGGCCATAAAAAAACCCACTGACCGTTTCCGGTTCAGTGGGTTTTCAGAGACGTCTCTGGTTTACAGAGCCATATCACTCGCAGCATTGGCTTTCGGAGCCTGCGGCGCTTCAGTCGGTGCAGCGACCGGAGCCACCGCCTGACCGATGGCCGGCGGCGGAGTCAGTTCCAGCACCTTGGCGGTGTAGGCCCACTCTTGTGCCACTTTCTCAGGGCTACCGTTCAGCTGAGTGCCGTAGCTCGGCACGATCTGATGCAGCTTTTCCTGCCAGGCAGGCGATGCAACCTTGTCCTTGAAGACTTTCTGCAGCACGGTCAGCATGATCGGCGCAGCGGTCGAAGCACCTGGCGAAGCGCCAAGCAGACCGGCAATCGTACCGTCAGCGGAAGCAACGATTTCGGTGCCCAGCTTCAGCACGCCACCGGCTGCTTCATCACGCTTGATGATCTGCACACGCTGGCCTGCTTGCCACAGACGCCAGTCTTCCGCTTTGGCGTTCGGAAAGTATTCTTTCAACGCGTTGAGGCGGTCCTCGTCGGACAGCATCAGCTGGCCAGCAAGGTACTCGACCAGCGGGTATTCCTTGATGCCAACCCGAGTCATCGGCCACACGTTATGTGTAGTGGTGGTGGTCAGCAGGTCGAGGTACGAGCCTTCCTTCAGGAACTTGGTGCTGAAGGTTGCGAACGGGCCAAACAGGATGACGCGCTTGCCGTCCAGAACACGGGTGTCCAGGTGCGGAACCGACATCGGTGGTGCACCCACCGAAGCTTTACCGTAAGCCTTGGCCAGGTGTTGCTGGGCGATGGTCGGGTTTTCGGTCACGAGGAACGAGCCGCCTACCGGGAAGCCTGCATATTCCTTGGCTTCAGGAATGCCGGACTTCTGCAGCAGATGCAATGCACCGCCGCCCGCGCCGATGAAGACGAACTTGGCGTCGGTTTCGGACTTGCTGCCGTCTTTCAGGTTTTTGTAGCTGACGCGCCAGGTGCCGTCGTCGTTCTTGGTGATGTCCTGCACTTCGCTGGACAGTTTCAAGTCGAACTTCGGCGTGGTTTGCAGGTGCGCGACGAACTGGCGGGTGATTTCGCCAAAGTTGACGTCCGTGCCGATCGGCGACCAGGTGGCTGCGATTTTCTGGTTCGGGTCACGCCCTTCCATCATCAGCGGCACCCACTGCTTGATCACAGCCGGGTCTTCGGAGTACTGCATGCCGGCGAACAGCGGGCTCGCTTGCAATGCCTCGTAGCGCTTTTTCAGGAACTTGATGTTGTCATCGCCCCACACGAAGCTCATGTGCGGCGTGGAGTTGATGAACGAACGCGGATTTTTCAGCACGCCCTGTTGAACCTGCCAGGCCCAGAACTGACGGGAGATCTGAAACGCTTCGTTGATTTCAACGGCTTTCGGGATCTGTACGTTACCCTTGTCATCTTCCGGGGTGTAGTTCAACTCGGCCAGCGCTGAGTGACCGGTACCGGCGTTGTTCCAGCCGTTGGAGCTTTCCTGGGCGACGCCGTCGAGGCGCTCGATCATTTCCATCGAAGTGCCGGGTTCCAGCTCATTGAGCCAGACACCCAATGTCGCGCTCATGATGCCGCCGCCAATCAGCAGTACATCAACTTTCTTTGCCTCTTCCGCCTGAACGGAAGTGATCCCCATCGACAAAGCCAGCCCCAGCAGGGCCGTGTTCATTTTTTTAAACATCTGTTGCACCTATGATAAAACGCCATCCGCCCTGCCGTTCTCATGACGAGGCCCTTGTTTCACGGCATTCAGGCAGGATGTCGTGGGCTGCGTACAAGAATCGGAGGGTGGGCACACAAGGCCGACGTGTTGAATCGACCTCAGTTTATATGTCCCTGCTGAACTGACTTTTTATCGTTTTTGGCCTCAGCTACTTGAGCGACAGTGATTCTGTTGGCGCGTCTCGAAGACACGCAAACTGAATAGGTCAAACCAAGTTGTTGCGAAGAATATCACGACACGGCGAACCCGCGCGTCTGTTCCCGACTTGATAGTCCGGCAGGCGTAACGACCGCCTCTATACTGAGCTTCGATTCCCGTTACATAACCGTGAGGAACAGTCATGAGCGACAACGACCATCTGCGCAAGTATTCCTCTCAAGTAGTGGACGGAATCGAACGCGCACCGGGGCGCGCCATGCTGCGGGCTGTGGGCTTCACCGACGAGGACTTCAAGAAGCCGCAGATCGGTATCGCCTCGACCTGGGCGATGGTGACGCCGTGTAACATGCACATCGACAAACTGGCGCTGGAAGTGGAAAAAGGCGCAAATGCGTCCGGCGCCAAGGGCGTGATCTTCAACACCATCACCATTTCCGACGGTATCGCCAACGGCACCGAAGGCATGAAATATTCGCTGGTGTCGCGGGAGGTCATCGCTGACTCGATCGAAGTGGTCACCGGGTGTGAAGGTTTCGACGGCCTGGTCACCGTGGGCGGTTGCGACAAGAACATGCCGGGCTGCCTGATCGGCATGGCGCGGCTCAACCGCCCTTCGATCTTCGTCTACGGCGGGACGATCCGCCCGGGCGCCGGCCACACCGACATCATTTCGGTGTTCGAAGCGGTGGGCCAGCAGGCGCGCGGTGACATCAACGAGATCCAGGTCAAGCAGATCGAGGAAGTGGCGATTCCCGGGGCCGGTTCATGCGGTGGCATGTACACGGCCAACACCATGGCGTCGGCCATCGAAGCGCTGGGCATGAGCCTGCCCGGCTCGAGTTCGCAGGATGCCATCGGCAGCGACAAGGCCTCGGACAGTTTTCGCGCCGGCCAGCAGGTGATGGAGCTGTTGAAGCTGGACCTCAAACCGCGGGACATCATGACGCGCGAGGCTTTCGAGAATGCAATCCGTGTGGTCATCGCCCTCGCCGGCTCGACCAACGCCGTGCTGCATCTGCTGGCCATGGCGCATGCCGTGGATGTCAAACTGACGCTGGATGATTTCGTCGA
>JALYPE010000105.1 GCA_030856525.1 Pseudomonadota bacterium
ACCTTGCAGCGCATTCGATGCCGACATGCGCAGTATTGTGTAGTAAAGCCCAGCTCGGAACTGAGCGGAAAATCCGTCACCTTCCACCACATCACCCACGCAGAGATCTCCGGAGCGCCGGCGTTCGGGGAGATATTCGAAACGCTTCTGGACGCCATGGCCGGTAAGGTCATGGTTGTCCATTACCGAAACATCGAGCGCGGATTCATCAATCAGGCTTTTTTGAACCACCTGGGCGAAGGGCTGCAATTTCCGGTGATTGACACCATGCAACTGGAAGCACGGATCCACAGGCAGAAACAAGGATGGTGGACGCGGCTCTTGCGCCGCCCGCAACAGTCCATACGACTGGCCGACAGCCGTGCCCGGTACAACTTGCCGATCTATCACGCCCACCATGCGCTGACCGATGCCCTGGCCACCGCTGAGTTGTTACAGGCACAGATTGCCACGCATCACGGCCCGTCCGCGCCTGTCGGAACGCTGTGGAACTGACATGTATAAGCGAGGAAGAATTGACGACTTCTTGAAACATGCGGCGCCCGGTCGGGACAGAGGTGTGCCCCGAGGGACAACACCTTTGCCTTTAAACGTGAGCGTGAAGCGCGATCACTACCGCTCGCTATCGGGGCTCGGACATCAGCCCTTTAACCAATGAGATACAGCCGATCATCAGCACAATGGCGAATGGCAAGCCAGTGGACACGGCCATCGCCTGGAGCGCGACAAGCCCCCCGCCCAACAGCAGCGCAATAGCAATTACACCCTCGATCACCGCCCAGAACACTCGTTGCGGCACAGGCGCATCGACCTTGCCGCCAGCGGTAATGGTATCAATGACCAGTGAGCCGGAATCCGAAGAGGTAATGAAGAAGACGATAACCAGAACAATGCCCAGCAGTGAGGTGATCTCCTTTAGCGGAAGGCCTTCGAACATCGCAAACAGCTTCAACTCCAAGACGGCGTCCTTGACCCCCATCAGGCCTTGCACGGTTGCCTGATCAATTGCCGTGCCGCCAAACGTGGTCATCCACAGCACTGAAACGACTGAAGGCACGAGCAGGACCGAAATCAGGAATTCCCTGACCGTGCGGCCACGACTGACACGGGCAATGAACATGCCTACAAACGGAGACCAACTAATCCACCAGGCCCAGTAGAACGCCGTCCAGCCCTGGGTGAATTCCGTATCAGTGCGTCCGAACGGATTAGACAGGGCTGGCAGGTATTCCACATAGGTCACTAGATTCTTGAAGAACCCGGTAAAGATGGCCAGTGTCGGTCCGACTATGATGATGAACGCCAGCAACAGCAGGGCCAGCCCCATGTTGATCTGGGACAGCATCTTCACGCCCTTGTCCAAACCGGACAGCACCGACCAAAGAGCAATCAGCGTAATCCCGACAATCAACACGACCTTGCTCAGGTTGCTGGATTTAATACCGAACAGGTATTCCATACCGGCAGCTGCCTGCTCTGCGCCAATGCCAAGAGAGGTCGCCAAACCGAACAAAGTGGCAAATACCGCGAGGATATCGATGATATGCCCCGGCCAGCCCCAGACGCGCTCGCCAAGCAACGGGTAAAAAATCGAGCGGATGGAGAGCGGCAAACCTTTGTTGTAGGAAAACAACGCCAGGGACAATGCGACGATGGCGTAGATCGCCCAAGGGTGCAGGCCCCAGTGGAAAATCGTCGCCGCCATCGCCAGATCAGCCGATGCCTTCGCATCGCCCGCCGCCCCGCCCAGTGGCGCCCAGTCCGTGCGGGCTCCACTGGCATCAAGCGTGACACCGCCCATTGATGCTGCAAAGTGGGACATAGGCTCGGCAACGCCGTAGAACATCAGGCCGATGCCCATTCCCGCGGCGAAGAGCATCGAGAACCAGCCGACATAACTGTGGTCCGGGGTTGCATCTCTGCCGCCCAATCTGACCTTGCCCAATGGGGACACGATCAACGCCAGACACAACACTACAAATATATTGGCGATGCTCATGAAGAGCCACGCCAGATGCCCCGTCAACCAGTTGCGAATCGCACTGAAGAGTGGTTCTACTTCATTCTGAAGTGCGAGCGTCATGACGACGAACAGCAAAATGGTGGCGGCGGATATGATGAAAACTTTTCCGTGTATATCAAGTGAGAACGAAAACTCTCCCTTGATATTGTCTTGCCCGATGACGTAATCGGTATCAATCAGATTGGCAGCGCCACTAGGGGCTGGGATGCCGTCGTCGCTGGCAGAATGACCACTGACGGTCGGATCATCCACAGGTTTTTGACCCATGAGGGGCTCCTTGCTAAAGCACGCAGACGCGTGTGATGGTTTTTTCCACGCTGTTACATGGCATAAGCTGGGGTGGTACATACCTATCGTAACAAGATTTCGGAAACATTCCGCAAAAGGTCTGGGAGCTTTCCGATATTGGAATTCGCCAACGCACGGTTGAGCACCCCTGTGGGACGCTTGAACCATGAGGGGGAAACCCATTTTTAGAAGCGAAGGATGGAAGGCGTCAGTGCGGACGTGAGCTTCAAGAAACAATCATAAGGCTGCTGCCAAAACATTCAGACGCCTTTAGCGGCGAGCCGTAGATCTTGTATCAGCTCCCCAGCAACGAATGCTTCAACGGAGCCTTGACTGGCGCCCGCCTCGAAAGCTGCGCAACAAGCCGATGCGTCGCCGTCACAGATACGGTAAACGGCAATGACACTGCCAGGCCCGCTGCCTGTGTGTCCGCACAGTGAATATCGGCCCTCGATCGAGCTCTGCATCACACCAAGG
>JALYPE010000123.1 GCA_030856525.1 Pseudomonadota bacterium
TCGCCGATTACCTTGATCGGATAATCCGCGCAGGGGAATTCGATCTTTGGCGCCTTTACTTCGGTGTCTGTCATGGCGTAACGGCCTCGTAAGCCGTGGCAACGGACATGCCCCCGTTCCGGACTGGAACGGGGGCATGCGAGTCCACACTAATTCAGTTGAACAAGCCGTAGAAGAATAGACGGATGCTATCCCACATGCGACGGAAGATACCACCCTCCTCGACGCCATCCAGAGCGATCAGGTCGGCGCTGTGCACGACCTTCTCGTCCAGCTTGACTTCGACTTTACCGATCACGTCGCCCTTGGCGATGGGCGCCATCAGTTGCGGGTTCATGGTCATGCTGGCGGCGAGCTTCTTCAGCTGGCCCTTCGGCAGGGTCATGGTCAGGTCTTGCGCCAGGCCGGCTTTGACTTGATTGGTGGTGCCTTTCCAGACCGGCGCCTGAGCCAGCTCGGTGCCTTTCTGATAGAAGGTCTGGGTTTCGAAGAAGCGGAAACCGTAGGTCAGCAGCTTCTGGGTTTCAGAGGCACGTGCCACTTCGCTGTTGGTGCCGAACACCACGGCGATCAGACGCATGCCGTCACGCACAGCCGAAGACACCATGCAGTAGCCGGCTTCGTCGGTGTGACCGGTTTTCAGACCGTCGACCGTCTTGTCGCGCCACAGCAGCAGGTTGCGGTTAGGTTGCTTGATGCCGTTCCAGAAGAACTCTTTCTGCGAGTAGATCGCATAGTGAGCCGGGTCTTCGTGAATGATCGCGCGAGCCAGCACGGCCATGTCGTGAGCCGACGAGTAATGCTCTGGGTTCGGCAGACCGGTCGGGTTCATGAAGTGGCTGTTGGTCATGCCCAGGTCGGCCACGGTTTTGTTCATCATGTCGGCGAACGCATCTTCGCTGCCGGCGATGTGCTCGGCGAGCGCAACACTGGCGTCGTTGCCCGACTGAATGATGATGCCGTGCAGCAGATCGCTCACAGTCACCTGCGTGCCAACCTTGATGAACATCCGCGAACCACCGGTGCGCCAGGCGTTTTCGCTGACAGTGACCGGATCGTTCTCGCCGATCTGGCCACGACGGATTTCCAGGGTCGCGAGGTAGGCGGTCATCAGCTTGGTCAGGCTGGCCGGCGGCAGACGCTGGTCACCGTTATTTTCGACCAGCACGTTGCCGCTGCTGGCGTCCATGAGCACGTAGGACTTGGCAGCCAGTTGAGGTGGCGAAGGCATCATCTCGACCGCGAAAGCGGCTGGCGAGAGGAGCAGCGGGACTAGCAGGCAAATGCGTTTGGCAAAGGTGGTGATGTTCATCCGTCTCTCGAAATCGCTAATGGAAACTGCCCAAGGGCAAAACTAATCAGATGACTTTCTAAAGAGTCATCGCGTGTTCAGCTGTTCACTCAGAACCCTTGCCGGGCTTTTGTTCTTCAGCGAGCCAACAACCAGGTTCACCACCCAAATCGCAAGTGAACCGTCAATCAGGTACTGCGTGTTACTCGGCGGTGACCACGCTCGGCGAACCAAGATTGGCCAGACGCACGCTGTTCTGCACTTGCTGGATTTCATTCGGCGAGCCTATTGGCCCGAGGCGAACCCGGTGCAAGGTCTGTTGGTTACGCACGATCGAACTGATGAACACCGGAGCGCTCACCATCCCGCTGAGCTTCGATCTCAGGAGCTCTGCAGCGTCCGGGTTGGCGAACGCGCCCACCTGCAGATACTGGCCAGACGCTTGTACAGAAGCGTTTTTTTTTGCATCGATCTGCACTGGCACAACGGCCGCGGCGTGTTGCTGCGGCGGTGGTGTCCATTGCTCGACGGTGCCGGTAGAAGCCGTCAGAACCGGGGCGCTATTCTGCGCAATTTTCGGCTCGTTCAACATCAAAGGCGCCGGTCGGCCCTTGGCGGCCCACCACTGTTGAGGATCGATGCCTTCAACCTTGACCCGTGCGGTGCCGGTTTCGGCATAGCCGAGTTTCTTGGCGGCGGCATAGGACAGGTCGATGATCCGGTCGGAATAAAACGGCCCGCGGTCGTTGACCCGAAGGACAACAGTCTTGTTGTTGTCCAGGTTGGTCACACGAACGTAACTCGGCAATGGCAACGTCTTGTGTGCGGCACTCATGCCGTACAGGTCATACACCTCACCATTGGCGGTGTTCTGCCCATGGAACTTGGTGCCGTACCAGGACGCTGTGCCCGAGGCGACGTAGGTTTTCGACTCTTGCTGCGGGAAGTAGGTCTTGCCCAGCACCGTGTACGGGTTGGCTTTATAAGGACCGCTGTGCAGGGTCGGGGTGGCATCCGGGATACGCGAAACATCGACGTCCCACCAAGG
>JALYPE010000126.1 GCA_030856525.1 Pseudomonadota bacterium
GAATGGGACGACGTCACCGACCCACGGGCTGACCAGGCGTTCAAGGACCACGTCGCCGCTTCAGCCGCCGCCTGGGACGCCGAGAAGATCCCTTACGCCCACGCCAGCTTCGGCCTGCGCAACCGCATCGTGCGCATGCCGCTGCTCAAGGGCACCGTGTCGATGACCCTCGACGGCAAGCAGGGCTGCGCCAAACTGATGGGCCGCATCAAGAACCCGGACCTGGGCTCGATGCGCATCCTGCACCTGCCGCACTCGTGGAACCACTGCATGGGCGACCACATCATCGTGTTCACCGTGTGGCCGATCAGCGCGCAGGAAACCATGGTCACCACCAAGTGGATCGTGCACAAGGACGCCGTCGAGGGCGTGGATTACGACGTCGACCGCATGCGTCAGGTCTGGGATGCAACCAACGACCAGGACCGTCGCCTGGCGGAAGAGAACCAGCGCGGGATCAACTCCACGGCTTATCAGCCTGGGCCTTATTCCAAGACCTACGAGTTTGGTGTGGTGAATTTTGTGGATTGGTACAGCGAGCGCTTGTTGAACAACCTGGGCGCTGAGCCGGCGGCTTATCTCAAAGGGGTTCCGGTTCAGGGTTAACAGATCAAAAGCATAGCGAGCAAGCTTGCTCCTACGGGATGGGGTGTACACGGCCGTTGAGACCACCCGGTATTGTAGGAGCAAGCTTGCTCGCGATGGCGTCCTCCCGGGCAACTCCTCCTACACTGCACTTGGCTAGCACTGTACGAAATATGATCTATTCCGTTCAGCGCTACACCGCTCAACGCCTCCAGCCTTCCACGAACAACTTATCCACACCTCCACCCACAGGTATTGGGGACAAGTGTGCTTGAGCGTGCAAAGTTTTCGTTAAATGGTGAATAAAAACCGTGACTTATGCCGATGTACGTATTTGCATAACGATTGGTTAATTTATGACCAAAGGTCTGAACGCTTCGGAAACAAAGGCCTGTAGACGAACACGAACACCTTATCCACAGAAACGCCAACAGACTTTGGGGGCAACTTTGCCCGGACTGTGGAAAACCGCTGAAAGCTGCGTAAATTGGGCCTTTTGAAGAGCTTCAAGGTCCAAAACAGTGCAATTGATCAACTTCTGATCAACCCGCTGAAAGCGCCGATGTGTATGGGCTGCAGCCGTTCGCAAACATCTTATCCACAGAAGCGCCAACAGCAATTGGGGGCAAATATAGGTGGTTAAAAAAGTCGATGTGCAAAAATAACCCGAAAAAACCGTAAGTTAGCCTGGTTACTTTTCGTACGGAGGCTGTCAGGACTGGGTTTACACGGGCTGTGGACAAGTACCCACATGTTATCCACAGCCGGCCACACAGCAATTGTGAGTAATTCGCTCCTGTAGCAGCTGTCGAGCCTGGGAGGCTGCGTCCGAGGAGGAAGTACCCGCCGATGCTTTGCGCATGCAAGGCGATCGCTTCGCGCTCGAACGCAGCCTCGCAGGCTCGGCAGCTGCTACATCAGCAAGTTCGACTAGCGAACCACACCTTCTTCAATCAGCAATTTCAGGATGGCCTCGGCGCCAGCTTGGGCGGTAACGCCCTTGAGCACTTGCCCCCCGCCGCCACTGGCCTTCGCGGTTGCGGCTTTCATGCGATCGGCGCCGCTCTTCGCCTTGATCACCTTCAATCGCTTCGGCCTTGGTTTGGCAGTCTGCAATGTCGCGACCGAGAGCAGTTCATCGTCGATGACTTCCACGTCGTCAGCCTGCAAAACACCGCGCCGCGCCGGACCATAAGCGCTCTGCCGAGGCTTTGGCGCAGCGTTATCCACCGTTGCCAGAAACGGCAGCCGCAATTTTAACCGACGGCGCTGGCCGCGAGGCAAAGCCTGCAACACCAGGGCCGAACCGCCGTCGATGGATTCAACCTGAGCCAGCCCCACCACCAGCGGCCAGCCGAGACTCTCCGCCAACAGAAACGGGAGCATGCCCGAGCCTTCTCCGGTTTCCGCCTGACTGCCGGTCAGCACGACCTGTGCACCGGTCTCGCGCAGATACGCAGTCAATGCCGGCAAGGCGTCAGCGCCTGAAGGTTGCTCCAGCACATGCAACTGCTCCAGGCCCATGCCCAGATAGGCGCGCAACGCCGGCTCCGCGACATCGCCCGCGTGCAGCACCTGCAAGTTATCCCCAGCCAGTTGCAGGCCCAGTTCCACGGCCCGCGCATCCTGTTCCGCACGACGCGGTCGGCCGGAAGTCGGGTGGGCACCGATGGATACCAGGCTGATGATTTTCGTGCTCATAAGCTTTCCTTCCTTAAGCCGCATCGCGCTTGGCGTCGTTGCGGTAGGCCTCTACCGCCGCGATCAAGGCTTGAAGAATATCGGCACTCTCGCCGATCACCGACAGGTCGGCCCGTTTGATCATGTCGCAGCCCGGATCCAGATTGACCGCCACCACCTTGTCGCAAGCGCCAATCCCTTGCAGGTGCTGGATCGCCCCGGAAATACCCACCGCCACGTAGACCCGCGCCGTGACCCATGTGCCAGACGCGCCGACCTGCCGGTCCCGCGCCATGTAGCCATCGTCCACCGCCACGCGTGACGCGCCTTCTGTGGCGCCCAATGCCTGGGCAGCTCTGTGGAAAAGTGCCCAGTCCTTGACCCCGTTGCCGCCCGAGAAAATGAATTCCGCCTCGGCCATCGGAATCGCTGCGGGATCGACTGCCACGGCGCCCAGGTCTTCGATGCGCGTCAGGCTGCGCGCCACGGCTGTGGATAACTCCACCGGCAAAACCTCGTGACGGGTTTCGCTGACCGGTTCGGCGCACTCGGCGGCGGCCAGAATCAGTCGTGCGAGCGGTCGCGCCAGATCTTGCAGCCCGGCACCGGCACGGCCGATAGACTGCTGATCCTTGATCTGCCAGACCCGTGTGGCCGGGCGTTCACCCAATGCTGCCGCAAACCGGCGACCGAGTTCACCGCCGCCACTGCGGCTATCAGGCAGTAGCCAGTGGCGAGGATTGAACTGGTTATCCACAGCTCGCAGTCCCTGCACACGCTGCTCAGGTGCATAACCGCTGAACTCGGCACCTTCCAGCACCAGCAAGCGATCAACGCCAGCGGAGGCAAAGGCAGTTTCCTTATGTTCGCCGAAGACTACCGCCAGCACCGCACCGTCCTGTCCGGCCAACTGATGAGCCAGGCCAAGCAAATCGCGGTCGTGACTGCTCAAGCGGCCGCCTACCATGTCTGGAACGACGTTGATGTAAAACGCCGGTTGCGGCACTTGATGCAGCGGCAATTGCACTTCAACCGCGGCCGAGCGTTTACTCGCCCCGCCCTGCTGAGCGCCGCTGCGGTCGATACGTTTGATACCGTTAGGACCGATGAACCCGATGCCGTGCGGGTTCTTGCGAATGACGCCGTTTGGGCCCATCCAGCTATGCTGCACCGGTTGCATCGCCGCATGCAGCGGGTGCAGACGGTTACGGGCTATCCACTCGGCGCGTGGGTCACGGCGGATAATATCGCTCATCAGTGGGCCTCCGCAGGTTCACGTTTGGCCGGGGAATTCGGCTTGTTGGCAGGTGCGTCTTCGAGCAACGCGTCGGCCACCAGTTCGGCGATGTCCTTGATCAACGGGCGCGGTTCGACCACGCCTTCGAGCATCGCGGTGCACTGCGGACAACCCACCGCCACCAGCTCGGCACCGGTTTCGCGGATGTCGTCCATGCGCATATCGGGGATGCGTTGCCTGCCCGGAATGTCGGTGATCGGCGCACCGCCGCCACCGCCGCAGCAGCGCGAGCGGAATCCGGAGCGTTGCATCTCCTTCACCTCGATCCCTAGCGCGCGCAACACTTCACGCGGCGCCTCGTATTCGCCGTTATAGCGGCCGAGGTAGCACGGGTCGTGATAAGTCACGCTGCTGCCTTTGTGCTGGCCGAGATTGAGCGCGCCCGCACCGATGATTTCCGCCATGTAAGTGCTGTGGTGCTGCACGAGGTAGTTGCCGTCGAAGGCGCCGTATTCGTTTTTCAGCACATGGAAGCTGTGCGGATCGCAGGTGACGATGCGGTTGAAGCTGTACTTGGCCAGGGTCAGGATGTTACGTCTGGCCAATGACTGGAAGGTGGCTTCGTCGCCCAGGCGTCGGGCAACATCACCACTGTCGCGTTCTTCAAGGCCCAGCACTGCGAAGTCGACCTTGGCCGCTTTCAGCACTTTGACGAAGGCGCGCAAGGTGCGCTGGTTGCGCATGTCGAAGGCGCCGTCGCCGACCCAAAACAGCACGTCGGTGGTTTGCTTGTCACCGAGCAATGGCAGGTTCAAATCCGCCGCCCAGTTCATTCGCCCACCCGGGGCGAATCCGCCAGGGTTGTCGGTGGCGATCAGGTTCTCCAGGACTTCGGCGCCCTTGTTCGGCGTGGCACCTTTTTCCAGGGTCAGGTGGCGGCGCATATCAACGATGGCGTCTACGTGCTCGATCATCATCGGGCACTCTTCGACGCAGGCGCGGCAGGTGGTACACGACCACAATGTCTCGGCGTCCACCAGGCCATTGACGATCGGTTGGTGCGGATTGCCGCCGTGTTCGCCCACGGGCTTGCCGGGATACGGGCTGCCGGCGAACTTGGCATCCGTGCCGCCGGCCAGGCCGACCACCATGTCCTGGATCAGTTTCTTGGGGTTCAGCGGTTGGCCGGCGGCGAAGGCCGGGCAGGCCGCCTCGCAACGCCCGCACTGTACGCAGGCATCGAAGCCGAGCAGCTGATTCCAGGTGAAGTCGCTGGGTTTCTCGACCCCCAGCGGCGCGCCCAGGTCGGCCAGGTCAAGGGCCTTCAGAC
>JALYPE010000143.1 GCA_030856525.1 Pseudomonadota bacterium
GAATGGCTGATGCTCACACCGTTTCGCGAACAACTCCCGGCCAGCTTACTGACCGAACCGTTCAGCCTGCCGCAAACCGATGGCCGCGGGATCCCGCGGGAAACCATGCGCAAAAGCCTCAACCTGCTCGCAGAGGCTGGCTGGAAGCTCAACGGCCAACGGGTCGAGAACGCCACCGGCCAACCGCTAAGACTGGAAATTCTGCTGGTCAATCCAAACCTTGAGCGCATCCTTCAGCCCTACGTCGAGAACCTCGCCAGCATCGGCATCGACGCACGGCTGCGCACGGTCGACCGCGCCCAGTACAAACAACGACTGGATCAATTCGATTTCGACATGGTCCTGTTAACGCTCAACCAGACGCTAAGCCCCGGTCTGGAACAGTGGCAGTACTTCCATTCCAGCCAGGTCGGGATCAAGGGCAGTAAAAATTACGCCGGCATCGCCAACCCGGTGGTCGACCATTTGCTCGAGCAACTGCTAGCGGCGCAAACACGCGACCAGCAAGTCGCCGCCGGCAAAGCGCTGGATCGCGTCCTGCTGTGGCAGCACTACATCATTCCCAACTGGTACCTCAATTATCACCGTCTGGCTTACCGCAACCGGTTCGCCTTCATCACCACGCCGCCCTACACCCTGGGCCTGAGCGCGTGGTGGTTGAAATCTTCGGAGAAAGATCGATGAAACCTGTACGCGCCCTGCTCTTGCAGGCCGGTGGCTTGTTGTTCGCGGGGCTGGCCTGCGCCGCTCCGCAACATGCGCTGACCCTGTACGACGAGCCACCGAAATACCCGGCCGATTTCAAGCACTTCGACTTCGTCAACCCGGACGCGCCCAAGGGCGGCACATTCCGCCAGGCCGGTTCCGGTGGTTTCGACAGCCTCAACCCGTTCATCAGCAAGGGCGTGCCGGCCGATGACATCAGCCTGATCTACGACACCCTCGCCAAACAGAGCCTGGACGAACCGTTCACCGAATACGGACTGGTCGCCGGCAAGATCGAGAAGGCCCCGGACAACAGCTGGGTACGCTTCTACCTGCGCCCGGAAGCACGCTTTCACGACGGCCACCCGATCCACGCCGAAGACGTGCAATTCAGTTTCGACATGCTGACCAAGGAAGGCGCGCCGTTGTATCGCGGGTACTACGCCGATGTCGCGGAAGTCATCGCGGAAACCCCGAACACCGTGCTGTTCAAGTTCAAGCACAGCAACAACCGTGAATTGCCGCTGATCCTCGGTCAGCTGCCGGTGCTGCCCAAGCACTGGTGGGCCACCCGCGACTTCAACAAAGGCAATCTGGAAATGCCGTTGGGCAGCGGGCCTTACAAAGTCAGCGAGGTGAAGGCCGGACGTTCCATTCGTTACGAGCGGGTCAAGGATTACTGGGGCAAGGACCTGCCGATCAATCGCGGCTTTTACAACTTCGATGTGATGGTGACCGACTATTACCGCGACAACACGGTCGCACTGGAAGCACTGAAGGCCGGGCAGTTCGATTACTGGCTGGAAATGACCGCGAAAAGCTGGGCCAATGCTTACAACGTTCCGGCCGTCACCGAAGGTCGCCTGATCAAGGAACAGATCCCTAACGGCAACCCGACCGGCATGCAGGGCTTTGTGTTCAATCTGCGTCGTCCAGTGTTCCAGGATATACGCGTGCGTCAGGCCATGACCCTGCTGCTGGATTTCGAGTGGACCAACAAACAACTGTTCAATGGAGCCTATGCGCGCACCCGCAGTTATTTCGAGAACAGTGAAATGGCGGCGACCGGTCTGCCGGATGCCGATCAACTGGCGATCCTTGATCCGTTTCGCGGCAAAATTCCAGACCAGGTGTTTAACGAGGCCTTTGAAAATCCGGTCACCGACGGCAGCGGCATGATTCGCACCCAGCAGCGCAAGGCCTACCAACTGCTGCAGGAGGCCGGCTGGCGCATCGTTGACGATAAGATGGTCGACGCCACGGGCAAACCGGTGAGCATCGAGTTTCTGCTCGCGCAGACCGAATTCGAACGTGTGCTGCTGCCATTCAAGCGCAACCTGAGTGACTTGGGGATCGAGCTGGTGATTCGCCGGGTCGACGTCTCGCAGTACATCAACCGGGTGCGCTCGCGGGACTTCGACATGGTGGTCGGCGGTTTCCCGCAATCGAGTTCACCCGGTAACGAGCAGCGCGAATTCTGGATGTCGGCGGCGGCGGACAAGCCTGGCAGCCGCAATTCGATGGGCCTGAAAGACCCGGTGGTCGATCAATTGGTCGAGCAACTAATCAACGCCGATTCGCGCAAAAGCCTGG
>JALYPE010000150.1 GCA_030856525.1 Pseudomonadota bacterium
CCGACCTGGCCCATGCACCAACTGATGGTGCCGACACCGATCAGGCCCTGGGCCACGCCCAGCAACACGCGACCGACCAGCAGAATCCCCAGGCTCAGGCTGGGCAGGCTGTGCAGCAGCGTGGCGAAAAAGGTCAAGACACCGCTGAGCAGGATACCGCTCAAGCCCAGCACGATCGCGCGCTTGGTGCCGACGTTGTCCGACATGCGCCCCGCCATGGGGCGGCTGAGGAGGGTGGCCAGGTACTGCGAACCGATGGTTACGCCGGCCACCACGGCGCTGAAACCCAGTTGTTCATGGACGTAGCCTGGGATCACCGCAATCGGCAGGCCGATGCAGATAAACGCGATAAAGGTATAGAAGACGATGGAGACGATCTGCAGGGTGATCGACAGGGAGCTGGGGGCGGCTGGCATGGAGGCTCATTCGCGGCAGGGCGGTGAACGCATCATGGCAAGGGCCTGGAAGAAAAGGAAGCAGGCTAACAATCATCGGCCCTGACGCGCCGTTGGTCGAGCCTGGAAATGCAAAAAGCCCCGTCACTGCTGACGGGGCTTTTACTTGCAGCGTGTGGCTAACCGCTATTGGCGGCCCTTAAAACACCACGCCCTGGCTACGCAGGTAGTCGTCATAGGTGCCGCTGAAGTCGATCACGCCGCTTGGGCTCAACTCGATGATGCGGGTCGCCAGCGACGATACGAACTCCCGGTCATGGCTGACGAAGATCAGCGTGCCCGGGTAGTTCTCCAGCGCCAGGTTGAGCGCCTCGATGGATTCCATGTCCAGGTGGTTGGTCGGTTCGTCCATGATCAGCACGTTCGGCTTCTGCAGGATCAACTTGCCGAACAGCATGCGACCCTGTTCACCACCGGAGATGACCTTGACCGACTTGAGAATCTCGTCGTTGGAGAACAGCATACGGCCCAAGGTGCCGCGAACGATTTGTTCGCCGCCCTGAGTCCACTGGCCCATCCAGTCGAACAGGTTGCAGTCGTCTTCGAAGTCGTGGGCGTGGTCCTGGGCGTAATAACCCAGTTCCGCAGCGTCGGTCCACTTGACGGTGCCGGCATCCGGGGTCAGTTCGTTGACCAGGGTGCGCAGCAGGGTGGTTTTACCGATACCGTTCGGACCGATGATCGCCACGCGCTCGCCCGCTTCAACCTGGAAGCTGAAGTCCTTGAACAACGTCTTGCCGTCGAAACCTTTGGCCATACGATCGACGATGACCGCCTGACGGTGCAGCTTCTTGGTCTGTTCGAAACGAATGAACGGGCTCACGCGGCTCGAAGGCTTGACCTCGGCCAGCTGGATCTTGTCGATTGCCTTGGCGCGGGAAGTCGCCTGTTTGGCCTTCGAGGCGTTGGCCGAGAAGCGGCTGACGAACGATTGCAATTCGGAAATCTGCGCTTTCTTCTTGGCGTTGTCCGACAGCAACTGCTCGCGGGACTGGGTCGCCACGGTCATGTACTCGTCGTAGTTGCCCGGGAACAGGCGCAGCTCGCCGTAATCCAGGTCAGCCATGTGGGTGCACACGCTGTTCAGGAAGTGACGGTCGTGAGAGATGATGATCATCAGGCTGGAACGCTGGGTCAGGATGTTTTCCAGCCAGCGGATGGTGTTGATGTCCAGGTGGTTGGTCGGTTCGTCGAGCAACAGCACTTCCGGATCGGAGAACAGCGCCTGCGCGAGCAACACGCGCAGCTTCCAGCCTGGCGACACTTCGCTCATCGGGCCGAAGTGCTGCTCGATGCCGATACCCAGGCCCAGCAACAGTTCGCCAGCACGGGACTCGGCGGTGTAGCCGTCCATTTCAGCGAATTCGGTTTCCAGTTCGGCAACGGCCATGCCGTCTTCTTCGGTCATTTCCGGCAGCGAGTAGATACGGTCGCGCTCGGCCTTGACCTTCCACAGCTCTTCGTGACCCATGATCACGGTGTCGATCACGGTGAATTCTTCGTAAGCGAACTGGTCCTGGCGCAATTTACCCAGACGCACGTTCGGCTCGAGCATGACCTGGCCACCCGACGGCTCGAGGTCACCACCGAGGATTTTCATGAACGTCGACTTGCCGCAACCGTTCGCGCCGATCAAGCCGTAGCGGTTGCCCGCGCCGAATTTTACCGAAACGTTTTCGAAGAGCGGCTTGGCGCCGAATTGCATCGTGATGTTAGCTGTAGAGATCAAAGGTTTTTCCTGTGAAGCATTCAGAGTATCCAGGGGTGCGGCAGTACCGATTCAGTACCCGTGTCCGTTGTCCAGACCACGGGAAATACATCCCGGTCAGAAGCGGAAGGTCCATCTGGCAATAAGTGGACAGCAGCATGAGGTGCGCTTGGCCCGAGTCAAAGTGCGCTGAAGACGTTTCAAACCGTCATCAACCAAGGGAGGCGCATAATGTTTGGCGGCGATTGTACTGGTCTGGCTCTTTAAACGATAGGGCGTTAAGGCCGCACGGGAGCATTGGCGGCATGAGTGGACAGATTTTCACATTTGAAGGTTAACCATAGGTTACAGATTGTGACTAAAATGCCATCTTTCCCCTGATGCCGGTGGTCGGCATAGCTCAAGGACGCGCTTCAGGAACGCTGGATCGAATTCAGACGCTGCTCAAGCCTTGGGGCTAATTGGCCGGAAGGGGTGCAGTTTGTTCACTTCTGACGTGTGACGATATCCTTGAAACTGATCATCGCTGCTATTTACGTTGTTTCGATTGCATACGTTCATCTGCGCGGTCGCGTGCGCCACAAACTGGGCCGGCAACTGAGCGACCACTCGACGTTCCTCGCGCCGATCAATTGCTTCCTGTATCTGTGCTCGAAAATTCCCAACCGTCCTTACCTCGATCCGGCCGATTTTCCCGACCTCAGCCCGTTGCAGATCCATTGGGAAGAGATCCGTGCAGAAGGGCAGAACCTGCTGCAGGCGGGTGAGATCAAGCGTTCGAATCAATACGATGATGTCGGCTTCAACTCGTTCTTCAAAACCGGCTGGAAGCGTTTCTACCTGAAGTGGTACGGCGATAGCCATCCTTCGGCCATGAAGCTGTGCCCGCGCACGACCGAACTGGTGCAAAGCATCGGCTCGATCAAGGCCGCAATGTTCGCCGAGCTGCCGCCGGGCTCGAAACTGGTGCGGCACCGCGATCCGTACGCAGGTTCCTATCGCTATCATTTGGGCCTCGACACGCCCAACGACGCGGGTTGCTACATCAACGTTGACGGTGAGCATTACCACTGGCGCGACGGTGAAGCGGTGATCTTCGACGAGACCTTTATTCATTACGCGGAAAACACCACGCAGCAAAACCGGATCATCCTGTTTTGCGACATCGAGCGGCCCATGAAGTACCGCTGGGCGGCGGCGTTCAATCGTTGGTTCAGCCGAAACGTGATGTCGGCGGCCGGCGCACCCAACGATGTCGGCGACAAGACCGGCGGACTTAACCGGTTGTTCGCGAAAATCTACAAGATCCGTCTGCGGGGCAAGGCGCTGAAGAAGCGTAATCG
>JALYPE010000161.1 GCA_030856525.1 Pseudomonadota bacterium
CCGCTGATGAACACACACTCGGCATGACGCCCGGCAAACTGCAAACCGCGATCGGAGCTGCCGGCCTGAAACAGCACCGGCGTGCGTTGCGGCGACGGTTCACAGAGGTGATACCCCTCGACCTGATAGAACTCGCCCTGGTGCTCGACCTTGTGCACCTTGTCCGGCTGCGCGTAAATCCGCTGTTTCGAATCGTTGAGCACCGCGTCGTTTTCCCAACTGCCTTCCCAGAGTTTGTAGAGCACGTCGAGGTACTCATCGGCCTGGTCGTAACGCCGGTCGTGTTCGACCTGCTCACTCAGGCCCATGGCTTTGGCGGCGCTGTCGAGGTAACCGGTGACGATGTTCCAGCCGACCCGACCACGGCTCAGGTGATCGAGCGTCGACATGCGCCGGGCGAACAGGTACGGCGGTTCGTAGGTCAGGTTGGCGGTAAGGCCAAAACCAAGATTTCTGGTGACGGCGGCCATGGCCGACACCAGCAACAGCGGATCATTGACCGGCAGCTGGATCGACTCTTTCAACGGCACGTCCACCGAGTTCTGGTAAACGTCGTACACCCCGACGATGTCGGCGATGAACAGACCGTCAAACAGCCCACGCTCCAGCAGTTGCGCCAGTTCGGTCCAGTATTCGAGGGTGTTGAATTGGGTCGACGTGTCGCGTGGGTGCGTCCACAAACCATGGTTAATGTGGCCGATGCAATTCATGTTGAACGCGTTGAGCAGGATCTTCTTTTTCGCGCCGGTCATCAGATGGTCCCCCGCAGCGGCGGGTTTTCATCGTTGAGGTAGTAGTTGCCGACGGCGTGATATTTCCAGCGCACCGGGTCGTGCAGCGTGTGCACCCGGGCGTTACGCCAATGCCGGTCCAGACCATGCTCGGCCAGTGTTGCCTGGCTGCCGGCGAGCTCGAACAAAGTGCTGCCGGCCGCAAGGGAAATTTCGGTACTGATGGCGCGCGCTTCGGCGACCGCAATGGACGCCGTCGCGACGGTCTCGGCATTGGTGTGCGCCTGTGCCTTGTCGAGGAATCCGCCGGCGCGTTCCAGCAATGCTTCAGCCGCATGCAGGCGAATGCTCAGGTGGCCGAAACTCTTCAGGGTCAGTGGATCGTCGGTGGCTTTTTCATGGGTGGCGTCGATCCACGGCCGGGTCTTGCTGCGCACGAAGTGCAAGGCATCTTCGTACGCGGCGCGGGCGATGCCGGTGTCGATGGCCGCATGAAGAATCTGTGCCAAAGGCCCTACGGGTGTCGGGCGCTCGAAAGCGCTCTGGAACGGGATGACGTCTGCGGCGGCGACGTACACGTCTTCAAACACCACCGAGCCGCTGCCGGTGGTGCGCTGGCCGAAACCACTCCAGTCGTCGATGACGGTCAAACCTTTGCTGTCACGGGGCACGAAGGCCAGTTGCTGCACACCGTGTTCATCCACCACAGAGGTAGGGATGCGTTGAGCGTAGATCGCGCCCGTGGCGTAAAACTTGCGGCCGTTGATGCGATATCCATCGCCGTCGCGGGTCAGGCGGGTGATGCGGTCATGGGCGGTTTTCGTGCCGAGTTCGGCCAGCGCATTGCCGAAGCGCTTTCCGGCCAATACTTCGGCGTAGAGACGTTTTTGCTGCTCGGCGCTGCCGTTCACGCGCAGCACTTCCAACGCATAAAAATGGTTCTGCGGGATCTGCCCGAGCGACCCATCCGCTTGGGCGATCAGCGCGATCACCTTGGCCAGCGTGACGTTGGAAACGCCGGCACCGCCGTACGCTTTTGGCACGCTGATACCCCACAGACCGGAACGCGAAAACACCTCCAGTTCCGGATGTGGCAGACGTCGCTCGCGGTCGCGCAGAGCGCTGTCGCGTTTGAAGTCATCGGCCAGATCGCTGGCAACAATCAAGGCTTGCTCGTCGCTGGTGATGACCGCGACGTGGTGAGAAAGAGTCATGTATTTCTCCAGAGCTCTGGTCAAAAGTGTGCGGGTCGTCAGATCCAGGAATGGCGGCGGGGCAACGTGCCGTTCAGGTGGTAGTTGCCGACGGCGTGATATTTCCACCGCACCGGATCGTGGAGGGTGTGCACACGTGCGTTGCGCCAGTGACGGTCGAGGTTGAATTCGGCGAGGGTGGCGCGGCTGCCAGCCAGCTCGAAAAGCTTCTCGCTCGCCAGCAACGAGATCTCGGTGGTGAGTGCTTTGGCTTCCGCTACGGCAATCGAAGCGTGTGCGGCCGACTCGGCGGTGATCGGTGCGGCGTTGACCTGATCAAGCACGCGCCCGGCCTTGCGCAGCAGTGCTTCGGCGGCGTGCAATTCGATTTTCAGTTTGCCGATGTCGGCGATGACGTACAGGTCGTCACTGGCGCGCTCGACCTTGGCATCGATCCACGGTCGTGCGCGGGTTTTCACGAACTCGATGGCGTCATCGATGGCGCCGCGCGCGATGCCGGCGTCAATGGCTGCCTGGATCAGCTGCGACACGGCGCCTTGAATATTGGGCGTGTCGTTGATCTTCCAGTTATCCACGACCAGCTCGGCGTCGACTCGCACGTTGTTCAGCAAAATGGTGCCGCTGGCGGTGGTGCGCTGGCCGAAGCCGGACCAGTCATCAACGATGCGCAAGCCCGGCGTCCCGCGACGGACGAAGGCGAGCACCTGTCTACCCTCGTCATTCAGCGCCTTGATCGCGACCCAGTGGGCGAACAGCGCGCCAGTCGAATAAAATTTCTGCCCGCTGACGACAAATCCATCGGCGTCAGCTGTGATTCTCGCTTTCAGTTCCAGGGTGTTTTGGGTGCCGCGTTCCGGGCCGGCGTTGCCGATACGCCAGCCTTCCAGCACGCTTTTGCACAGCTGTTTTTTTTGCGCGTCAGTGGCGCAACCGAGCACGAGGTTGAGAATGCCGAACTGATTCTGCGGGATCTGCCCCAGCGCCGGATCGGCTGCAGAAATAATCGCGAACACGTCAGCGACGGTGACGAAGGACACCTGCGGGCCACCGTACTCACGCGGGATGGTGATACTGCCCAGACCGCTGCGGGTGAACTGTTCGATTTCCGACCACGGCAACTTGCGCTGACGGTCGCGTTTGGCCGCTTGCACGCGGGCGACTTGCGCCAGCTCATGGGCGGCCTTGATGGCTTGGGCATCGTTGCGCAGGATTTGCGCGGGCAACAACAACGGAGCGACATCCAGATCACTCTGAACGATTGCATCTGCCAGACTGGACATCAGCGCCGCTCCTTGGCTGCACGCAATTCCCTGGCGATCTGCACTGGGGTGATTGTGTTCCGGACCATACCTACCTCACATCTCATGGGCGCCGCGGGTGGCGGCGACGTATAAACAAGAATGTCCGGTGGTCCGGTTTATATACCCTAAGCGTGTATAAAAAATAAATAAACTAACTTTTAGGAATATAGATAGAAGAGGTGGCGTACCCTGTGCAGGAGCAGAGCCTGCTCGCGAAGAACGATAATGCGGTCTATCAGGACTGATGCCATCGCGAGCAAGCTTTGCTCCTACGGTTTTGCGAGATTCAACGGCTGCGTGGCTCTGCGGCCATCAGCAGTTCCTTCGACGGGACTTTCAGACAAGGATTCACGCAACCAATCTTCAATGTCCGTGCCGGCGCCCAGCGAGAGTTGTTGCCGACCCGGTCGAGGATGCAATAGGTGACTTCGAGCCGTGGATCTTCGCCAGCCTCGTTGATGATTGCGGGAGGGACCCAGACCTGGATCGGCTGGCCGACATCACTGGCGGTTAGCTTTGGCAGGTCCAGGCGCGCATCGCCCCAGCGCAGGGTTATTTCGTCATCGACGGCCATGTTCAGGTAGGGTTCGATAGTCAATGGAACGCCGCGCTTGATCTGGCTTGGATTGACGCCTTTGCGGCGAATGATTTCAGGAAGGGTGACCGGCTCCAGACTCTGGTTTTCATCGCCACACAGCGCCGACGGTTGGCCGCCCGGGCAATCGAGCTTGATCTGCACCCTCGTTATCGAGGACATTGCCGAACCGTGGCCAACCTGCATCAGGCGATAGTGAATTCGTGACGAGCCGTTGGCAATAAAACTCTCCGGCACCCGCAGGCTGATGACTGTGCCGACATCGCGCGCAGTCAGCGCCTTGGATGCTACGTAGCAGTCATCCCAGAACAGTTCGATCAGATCGCCCTCATCCATCCCGGGATACGGTGCTACATCGACCAGTAGATGCGCCGCCGAAGTGATGTTGATACCGCTCCTGCGGGATTGCGCTACCGCCGGTGCCGCAAGTTCGGTTTTGTTTGAAGTGTTTTTCATGGGTCTCTCCTTGAAGTCTCGCCGCGAAGTCCGTTTCTGAAAAATAAAATCGTTGTTTTTTAGCAGTCAAACGGTTGGTTATCGTTTGGCTGCGTAACGAGAATGCAGATAATTAAAGTTTGTCGGCGACTAGATAAGAGTGCAGGCGATGCAGTGTCAACAGTGTTTGCTAGTTGAGTCTGGTTTTCCTTGTTATTCAGAAATCTCCTACGCGAGGAAGTTATTTCGCGTCATCGTTCTGTCGAACTTAACCCAGGAAATACAGGTTTTAGCGCCAAGGGTAAGGTACCCCAGCAAGCAGCTGGTTGTGGATGCGGGCAATGATGTTACAGGGTGCGGAACTGTTGCAGGACATAAATATGTACCGCATGTGGGTGGAATCTGCAGATGAGAACATGGACTGATCAAATACTGCAGAAGTTGTGCGCAGAGATAAACTTCCTTCCATGGAAGTTGGGATTCTGTTAACAGGTTCAGTGT
>JALYPE010000168.1 GCA_030856525.1 Pseudomonadota bacterium
GATCAGCCATGACCGACAATGTGCTCTCCCTCAGCAGCGTCCCGCTGCACACCCAATTACGCGATGTACTGCGCGCCCGCATTCTCGATGGCGAATACCCGCAAGACAGCCAGATGCCCTCGGAAAGCGAATTGGGTGCGCTGTTCAAAGTCAGCCGGATCACCGTGCGTCAAGCCCTGGGCGATCTGCAGAAAGAAGGCCTGATTTTCAAGATCCACGGTAAAGGTACCTTTGTTGCCAAGCCGAAGACCTTCCAGAACGTCAGCACCCTGCAAGGCCTGGCCGAGTCCATGACCGGGCGTGGTTACGAGGTGATCAACCGACTGCGCAGTTTCAAATTCATTGCCGCCGACAAACTCGTCGCCGAGCGCTTGAACGTTGCTGTCGGCGAAACAGTGGCGCAGATCAAACGCGTACGGCTGATCAACCGCGAGCCCATTTCTCTGGAGATTACTTACCTGCCCAAAGCCCTCGGTGAACGGCTGGAGAAGGCCGATCTGGTCACCCGCGACATTTTCCTGATTCTTGAAAACGACTGCGGTCTGGCCCTGGGGCATGCCGACCTGGCCATCGACGCCGTACTGGCCGACAGCGACCTGACCCAGGCGCTGAACGTCGAGGCGGGCTCGCCGATCATGCGCATCGAACGTCTGACCCACGATGCCGAGGGCCAACCTGTCGACTTCGAACACCTTTACTACCGCGGCGATGCCTTTCAGTACCGCTTGCGCATTGACCGACACAAAGGGGATCAGGCATGACCCACACTTACAGAAAAACCATCGAACAGGAATACGACATTGTCGTGATTGGCGGCGGCACCGCAGGCCCGATGGCGGCGATCAAGGCCAAGGAACGCAACCGTGATTTGCGCGTGCTGCTGATCGACAAGGCCAACGTCAAACGCAGCGGCGCCATCAGCATGGGCATGGACGGGCTGAACAACGCGATCATCCCGGGCCACTCGACGCCGGAGCAGTACACCAAGGAAATCACCATCGCCAACGACGGCATCGTCAATCAGGCGGCGGTGTACGCCTACGCGACCCACAGTTTCGAAACCATCGAGCAACTGGACCGCTGGGGCGTGAAGTTCGAGAAGGACGAGACCGGCGATTATGCGGTGAAAAAAGTCCACCACATGGGCGCCTATGTCTTGCCGATGCCTGAAGGGCACGACATCAAGAAAGTCCTCTACCGCCAGTTGAAACGGGCGCGGGTCAGCATCACCAATCGCGTGGTCTGCACCCGTTTGCTGACGGACGAAGAGGGTGCGGTCAACGGCCTGATGGGCTTCGATTGCCGCACCGCGGATTTCCATGTGATCAAGGCCAAGGCCGTAATCCTCGCGTGTGGCGCCGCCGGACGCTTGGGGTTGCCGTCCTCGGGCTACCTGATGGGCACTTACGAAAACCCGACCAATGCCGGCGACGGTTACGCCATGGCCTACCACGCCGGGGCCGAACTGGCGAACCTCGAATGCTTTCAGATCAACCCGTTGATCAAGGATTACAACGGTCCGGCTTGCGCTTATGTCACCGGCCCGCTGGGCGGCTACACCGCGAACAACAAGGGCGAACGCTTCATCGAGTGCGATTACTGGAGCGGCCAGATGATGTGGGAGTTCCACCAGGAACTCGAAAGCGGCAACGGTCCGGTGTTCCTCAAGCTCGATCACCTGGCCGAGGAAACCATCCAGAACATCGAAGAAATCCTGCACAGCAATGAACGCCCGAGTCGTGGCCAGTTTCACGCCAATCGCGGCACCGATTACCGCACGCAGATGGTCGAGATGCACATCTCGGAAATCGGTTTTTGCAGTGGGCATTCGGCGTCAGGGGTGTGGGTCAACGAGAAGGCCGAGACTTCCGTGAAAGGTTTGTATTCGGCCGGGGACATGGCCGCTGTGCCGCACAACTACATGCTCGGTGCGTTTACGTATGGCTGGTTTGCCGGCAACAACGCGGCGGATTTTGTCGTAGGCCGCGAGTTTTCCGCGGTCGATGTGCAGCAGGTTGAAACGGAAAAACAGCGGGTCTATGCACCGCTGGACCGCGAGCACGGCCTGCCACCGGCACAGGTCGAGTACAAGCTGCGGCGCTTCGTGAACGACTACCTGCAACCGCCGAAAGTGACCAGGAAGATGCAGATCGGCCTGCAGCGTTTCAGCGATATCCAGCGCGATCTCGATCAGATCAAGGCACACAATCCGCACGAACTGATGCGCGCCATGGAGGTGAGCATGATCCGCGACTGCGCCGAAATGGCGGCCCGTGCTTCGTTGTTTCGTGCCGAGAGTCGCTGGGGGCTTTATCACTATCGGGTCGATCATCCGCAGCGCAATGACGCCGACTGGTTCTGCCATTGCCATTTGAAAAAGGGCGAGGACGGCCAGATGACCAGCTTCAAGAAAGCCGTCGAGCCTTACATCATCCCGCTGGATGCCGAAGAAATGCAGGCCTACGACAAACTGCGTGTAGGTGCTTTTGCAGCCTGAGCCTTACCAGAGATTTTTTACCAGAGAGAGCCGCACAATGGCCTATCAACCCCAGGAAATTTTCTTCCGCTCCAACGCACCTGTCACGGTCGATGAAGACCTGTGCATCGCCCACAAGGGCTGCACCGTGTGCGTCGACGTCTGCCCTATGGACCTGCTGGCGATCAACCCGGCGACGCAGAAAGCGTATATGGCCTTCGATGAGTGCTGGTACTGCATGCCG
>JALYPE010000187.1 GCA_030856525.1 Pseudomonadota bacterium
GGGCATGATCGCGTCGGTGTCAGACGCCGGACGACCTGGTAAAAGCCCGATGATGCGGCCATTCCGACGGATTGCAGCTTGAGCGTAGCAGCTCCGTCACCGGGCGCTTTTGCGCCTGGAGTTGGCACATCCTGGAGTTTTGCAGTCATGGCTATCAGCGTTTTCGACTTGTTCAAAATCGGCATCGGCCCTTCCAGCTCACACACCGTGGGGCCGATGCGCGCTGCAGCGCTGTTCGTGCAAGGTTTACGTGAGCAGGGTCTTTTGGAGCAGGTGCGTCGCGTCGAAGTTCAGCTATTTGGTTCGCTGTCCGCCACCGGCATCGGTCACGGCAGCGACAACGCGGTGATCATGGGCTTGATGGGCGAATGGCCGGACGCGATCGATCCGTCGCAAATCGGCATTCGTATTGCCACGCTGCGAGAAACCGACACGCTGCTGCTCGACGGTCGCTTCCCGGTGCCATTCTCGTGGGCGCGGGACATGCGCCTGATCAATGAAAACCTGCCTTTCCACCCCAATGCCATGACCCTGGTCGCCGAAGGCAATGCCGGCGAACTGCATCGCGATACCTACTATTCCATCGGCGGCGGCTTCGTGGTTGACGAGGCGCAAGCGTCGAGTGGCGTGGTGGACCTCGATCGCACGGTGCTGCCTTACGATTTCTCCAGCGCCGTGGAACTGCTCAGCCTGTGCAAGCAGCACAATCTGCGTGTCGCCGAGCTGATTATGGCGAACGAAAAGGTCTGGCGCAGCGAGGAAGAAATCCGCGCGGGCCTGATGACGCTCTGGCGCGCCATGCAGGATTGCGTCGAGCAAGGCCTTAAGCACGAAGGCATCCTGCCGGGCGGCCTGAACGTGCGGCGTCGCGCGGCAAAACTGCATCGCAGTTTGCAGGAGCTCGGCAAGCCCAATGTGATCGGCTCGACACTCAGCGCGATGGAATGGGTCAACCTGTTCGCCCTGGCGGTCAACGAAGAAAACGCTGCCGGCGGGCGCATGGTGACGGCGCCTACCAACGGCGCGGCGGGGATTATCCCTGCGGTGTTGCACTACTTCATGAAGTTCAGCGAAGTGGTGACCGAAGCCAACGTGGTCGACTATTTCCTCAGCGCTGCTGCGGTGGGGATTTTGTGCAAGAAAAACGCGTCCATTTCCGGTGCGGAAGTCGGCTGCCAGGGCGAGGTCGGTTCGGCGTGTGCCATGGCGGCGGCGGGGTTGGCGGAGATTCTTGGCGCTACGCCGGAGCAGCTGTGCAACGCTGCGGAAATTGGTCTGGAACACAACCTTGGATTGACCTGCGATCCGGTCGGCGGGCTGGTGCAAGTGCCGTGCATCGAGCGCAATGCGATTGCTGCGGTGAAGGCGATCAACGCTGCGCAAATGGCGCTTCGCGGGGATGGTCAGCATTTCATCTCGCTGGACCGGGTGATCCGCACCATGCGCGATACCGGGGCCGATATGCATGACAAATACAAAGAGACGTCGCGGGGCGGGTTGGCGGTGAGTGCGGTTGAGTGTTGATGAGGAGTTGATACTGTCGGCGAGGAGATTTCCATGGTCAGGGGATTTCCATGGCCTGGGAGATTTCTGTGACGAAGGGATTTATCTGTGACGAAGGGATTTAACTGTGGTGATGGGATTTAACTGTGGTGAGGGATCTAACTGTGGTGAGGGATCTCACTGTGGTGAGGGGATTTATCCCCGTTGGGCTGCGCAGCAGCCCCAAGAAATCCAGGCGGCTGCTTCGCAGCCTTACGGGTATAAATCCCCTCGCCACAGGAATCTCATTGCCACAGCAACCTCGTTGCCACAGCAACCTCGTTGCCACAGGGAATCTCATTTGCCACAGCGCAGCAATCAAAACTGCGCGCTAATTGACCACAAAATCTAGACCACGCCATTTTTTGGCGCGTCGCTTACAGATAAGTGTGTTTCTGCGGACCGGAGCGCGCAGCACCTTCCGACCATCCGTCACCCGTGCCTGTGGTGACACTCTCTGTGGACCCCTCGCAGCCCTGTTCCCACAAGTGCTACCGATTTGCTCACCCCCGGTGAAACACACCCCTTGCAGCCCCTGATGGCACTTGAATTCCACCCTCTACACACGTCATATCCAGACACTTTCACAGGTCGTTTTCAGGAGTTATTGAACGCTCATTCAATTTTAGGCATGGCAATTGCTCTGTCATATCAAAGCCCGTCTCCCACGCGAGAACGATGGCAATAACAAGAGCCTCCGCCTGAGGCCATCACCCGATTTGTGTGAGGAGATACCGCGATGACGACGTTCAACTCCGGGGCCCAACCCCAGAACCGTGCGCCTCAATCCATCGGCTTTTTGCTGCTGGACAATTTCACGCTGATTTCTCTGGCTTCAGCAGTGGAGCCACTGCGCATGGCCAACCAATTGTCTGGTCGCGAGCTTTACCGATGGACCACGCTCACCGTCGACGGCGGTCAGGTCTGGGCCAGTGACGGTCTGCAGATCACGCCTGATGCCTCCATGCACAAAGCCCCTTCCCTGGACACCATCATCGTCTGCGGCGGTATTGGCATTCAACGCACTGTCACCCGCGAACACGTTTCGTGGCTGCAGAGTCAGGCGCGGCAGTCCAAGCGTCTTGGTGCCGTCTGCACCGGCAGTTGGGCCTTGGCATGCGCCGGCCTGCTCGACGGCTTCGACTGCAGCGTGCACTGGGAATGCCTGGCCTCGATGCAGGAAGCGTTCCCGCGTGTGGCCATGAGCACGCGCCTGTTCACCCTCGATCGCAACCGTTTCACCAGCTCCGGCGGCACCGCACCGCTGGACATGATGCTGCACCTGATCAGCCGCGATCACGGGCGTGAACTGTCCGCCGCGATTTCGGAAATGTTTGTCTACGAGCGCATCCGCAACGAGCAGGATCACCAGCGCGTGCCGCTCAAGCACATGCTCGGCACCAATCAGCCAAAACTGCAGGAAATTGTCGCGCTGATGGAGGCCAACCTCGAAGAGCCGATCGACCTCGACGAGCTGGCGGTCTACGTCGCCGTTTCGCGACGTCAGCTGGAGCGGCTGTTTCAGAAATACCTGCACTGCTCGCCGTCGCGCTATTACCTCAAGCTGCGTTTGATCCGTGCGCGGCAACTGCTCAAGCAAACGCCGATGTCGATCATCGAAGTGGCGTCGGTCTGCGGCTTCGTCTCCACGCCGCACTTCTCCAAGTGCTACCGCGAATATTTCGGCATTCCACCGCGTGACGAACGCGTGGGTTCCAACACCACGCAGCAAGTGGCGATGATGCCGCTGCCGCAAGCGCTGGTGCTGTCGCCGTTGTCCGGGCCGTTGTCGGCGCTCAGCCAGGCGCGCAATGAATCGACGTTTGCCAGCGTTAGACTTTAGACCGAGGGGCTTTTAAAAAAGATCGCAGCCTTCGGCAGCACCTACAGATTGGCGTAGGAGCTGCCGAAGGCTGCGATCTTTTAATGTTAATCAGGCGCTACGGCTCTGTTGGTATTTCGCCAATGCAGGCAGCAGCTGCCGGTCGATGGCCTCGCGGACGGCCGGCAGGATGGTCGCGCTGCTGGTGTACAT
>JALYPE010000387.1 GCA_030856525.1 Pseudomonadota bacterium
GTGCGTGGAGATGATTGACTGGATCAGCCGACCGAGCTGGTCGGTGCCGCCACCGGGACCACCGGCGACGACGATTTCAACGTTCTTGTCGGGTTGCCAGGCGGCATTGGCGAGCGCTGGAAGGACAGCGGCGGCGACGAGCGAGCAGCCGAGAAACAGACGGGACGTGCGACGGACGAATGCATTTCGCATGGAAGGGCCTCGTTTTCATGTTTTTGTATTTGTTATGAGCGACTTGTCAAAGCGCTAAGCCGCAAGCCTGGAGTGAGTGTGGGAAGGAGTGAGCCGCGCGTCTAGTCAAAACAATACATACACCGATAGCCTGGGGTTATAGCGCGCTTTTACGAAAACCTCACTTTTGCTGAAAAGGTCCGTGCCAGAGCGATTTGAAGGGAAAGCCGACTGCACCGCAATAAACCCTACGGGCCCCGAAAACAGGCAATGGCATAACCTGTGGCTATCGGGATATTTCAAGTTTTGATTGGACGGTTATCGCTGAGCCTTCGATAGTGCTGACCAGCGCCGATTTTTACGGTGGATTGCACTCAGAAAAACAATAGGTTCGAGGTCCGCACCATGGTGTGTTCGCCGGATTTGGCAATCATCAATGTCGACGAAGCGGCTCATGGCTGAGCTATGGAGCGGCCCGATCATCGATGCTCACCATCATGTGTGGGATCCTGCGATCAATCTCCATCCGTGGCTCGCGCCCGAGGCGGCAACTGGCTTTCGCTACGGTGATTACAGCGCGATCAAAAAGCGCTATTTGCCCGAAGATTACCTCGCCGACACCGGCGCCCATCACGTCGTACAAACGGTGTATGTCGAGTCGCAATGGAACCCGCAGGACCCGATTGGCGAAACCCGTTTCGTCGAACAATTGGCCGCCCGTTATCGCCTGCCGAATGCCATCGTCGCGCAGGCCTGGCTCAATCACCCGGACGCCGTAGCAGTGCTGGCCGAGCAGGCGACATTCAAGTGCGTGCGCAGCGTCCGGCATAAACCCGGCGGCCCGAGCACACGCGCGCAGGTCGGTCATGTGCGCAGCCTGATGAGCGACGAGCAATGGCGGCGCAGTTATGCCGCGCTGCAAGGGCTGGGCCTGCATTTCGATCTGCACACGCCGTGGTGGAACCTGCATGAGGCAGAACGGCTGGCGCGGGATTTTCCGCGCACCACGCTGATTCTCAACCATGCCGGATTGCCCGATGACCGCAGCGCTGAGGGCCTCGCTGGTTGGCGGCTGGCGATGGCGCGCCTGGCCGAATGGCCGAACGTACAGGTAAAGATTTCCGGGCTGGGACAGGCGCGACAAGCGTGGCGCGCCAAGGACAATGCCTGGATCGTGCGCGAAGTGATCGCGATGTTCGGCACGAGTCGGGTGATGTTCGCCAGCAACTTTCCAGTGGACAGCCTGTGCGGCTCGTTCGATGTGATTTACACCGGTTTCAAATCCATCGTTGCTGATCTGCCAAGCGTGGACCAGGAGCGAATGTTCTACAGCAATGCGCAGCGTGTATACCGCTGCGAGCCTGGCATCCTTGACCGGACACGGCCTGAACCTTTGAGGAGTGAAGCATGAACAAGACATCCATCGCCATGGTCCTCGGCGACCCGGCGGGCATCGGCCCGGAACTGATCGCGCGGTTGCTTGCCGAGCCTGCCGTGCGCCGTCAGGCCAACGTGATCCTGATTGCCGACGAGGCGGAAATGCTTCGCGGCATGCGCATTGCCGGGGTGGAATTTCCTTACCGTCGCGTCGAGTCTCTGGAGCAGTTGGCGTTTGTCGATGACACGCCGCTGTTCTACGATTTTCGCGGCGACACGGTGGGCGAATTCCCGCGCAGCGAAGCCAGTGTCATCGGCGGACGCTACAGCCTCGATACGCTGGAAAAAGCCTTGCGCCTGACCGAGTCCGGCGTCACCCATGCGGTGCTGTTCGGGCCGTTGAACAAGACTTCGCTGCACATGGCCGGCATGGCGCACAGTGACGAGCTGCATTGGTTCGCCGAGTTGCTGGGGTATGACGGGCCGTTCTGCGAATTTAATGTGCTGGACAATCTCTGGACTTCACGCGTGACGTCTCACGTCGCGCTGGCCGAGGTGCCGGGCCTGCTGAGCGAGACGCGGGTGATGGAAGCGATCCAGCTGATCGACACGGCGCTCAAGCGCAATGGCCTGGAAAAACCGCGCATCGGCGTGTGTGGTCTCAACCCGCATAACGGCGATAACGGTTCGTTCGGTCGCGAAGAGCTGGACATCATCGGCCCGGCCGTACGCTCGGCCCAGGCGCTGGGCATTGCTGCCGAAGGACCGTACCCGGGCGACACGATTTTCCTCAAAGTGCAGGGCGATGCCAGCGCCTTCGACGCGGTGGTGACGATGTATCACGATCAGGGCCAGATCGCGATCAAACTGATGGGCTTCTCCCGTGGCGTGACGGTGCAGGGCGGCTTGCCGATCCCGATCACCACCCCGGCCCACGGCACGGCGTTCGACATCGCAGGGCAGGGCACGGCCAACGTCGGCGCCATCCGCCAGGCCTTCGAAATCGCCTGCCGGATGGGTGCAAACAGCTACTGATCACGGTTCTTCAAACCACACAATTTAACTGTGGGAGCGGGCTTGCTCTGGGCGGCATTCCGACGAAGAGGTCGTGTCAGTTGACTTAAATGCCGACTGACACGGCCTCTTCGCGAGCAAGCCCGCTCCCACATTTTTTGCGTTATGAGCTGATAACCCGATCTACTCGAATTTCGGTTTTTGCGATCACCCCAGGTTATCGCCGGATACGCATAAGTGATTATCCGATCCCCCCGGGCGCTGGCTAAAGTCGCCCCATCGAATGCCGGAATCCGCGTCCCAGCGGCTCTGCGCACACGACCCAGACAACTACAAGAAGCCGGCAGCGCAAGGAATCCGTATTCATGAAAATCAAAGCAATCCGTACCCGTGTTTTCGAGTGGAAAGGAAAAGTCGTTCCTCCTCAAGCGCACTTCTGCACCAACGCCAGCGACATCCTGTTCGAACGTGGCGACGCCATGGGCTCGTTCCGTTTTCATGGCTGGCTGGTGGTGGAAGTCGAGACCGATAGCGGCCTCGTCGGTATCGGCAACTGCGCCCTGGCGCCACGGGTGGCCAAGGAAATCATCGACACCTACCTGGCGCCGATCGCCATCGGCGAAGACCCGTTCGACAATGAATACATCTGGCAGAAAATGTACCGCCAAAGCCACGCCTGGGGGCGCAAGGGCATCGGCATGGCGGCCATCTCGGCGATCGACATTGCCATCTGGGACATCATGGGCAAAGCGGTCAACAAACCGGTGTTCAAATTGCTCGGCGGACGCACCAAGGACAAGATCTGGACCTATGCCTCCAAGCTCTACGCCAACGACAACCTCGACCTGTTTCTCGAAGAAGCCCAAGGCTATTTGAACCAGGGTTTCACCGCGCTGAAAATGCGTTTCGGCTACGGTCCGAAAGACGGCCCGGCGGGCATGCGCAAGAACATCGAACAAGTGCGCGCGCTGCGTGAACTGGCCGGCCCTGACGTCGACATCATGCTCGAATGCTACATGGGCTGGACCCTCGAATACGCCCGACGCATGCTGCCAAAACTCGCCGAATTCGAGCCGCGATGGCTGGAAGAACCGGTGATCGCCGACGACATCGAAGGTTATATCGAGCTGAAAAAAATGGGCATCATGCCGATCTCCGGCGGTGAGCACGAGTTCACGTCCTACGGTTTCAAAGACCTGCTGGAACGTCGCGCCATCGACGTGATCCAGTACGACACCAATCGCGTCGGTGGCATCACCGCCGCGCGCAAGATCAACGCCATGGCCGAAGCCTGGTCGGTGCCGGTGATTCCTCATGCCGGGCAGATGCATAACTATCACCTGACCATGTCCACCACCGCATCGCCGATGGCCGAGTTCTTCCCGGTATTCGACGTCGAAGTCGGCAACGAACTCTTCTACTACGTGTTCAAGGGCGAGCCGCAACCGGTCAACGGCTACATCCAGCTCGACGACAACACCCCGGGTCTGGGCCTGGAAATCTCTGATGAATACCTGAGCGATTTCAACATCATCGAGTAATCCTTTGGTGAGGGGATAGATCCTGTGGCGAGGGGATTTAGCGAGTCGTCGCACCGCCCCGTGGACTGCGTATCAGTCCCATTTTTGGGGTCGCAGCGCAACCCTGCGCGGCGGTGCGACGACTCGCTGAATCCTCCGCCACACATTCAAGACTTTCTGGAGGCCATCATGCGCCTGATTCAATTCGAAACCACCGAAGGACAACGCCAGGTTGGCGTGGTCGACGGTGCGAACGTTCAAGTACTCAAAGGCACCCGTACCACCCGTGAACTGGCCCTCGCTGCGATCCGCGCCAAGCGCAGCCTGCAGGATGAAATCGCCGTACGCGGCACCGAGCCCGGGCCGGATTACGCCCAATTGTTACAGCTGGGCAAAGTCCTGCCACCGCTGGACCATGAAGACCCGGCGCATTGTCTGATCAGTGGCACCGGCCTGACCCATTTGGGCAGCGCTTCGGCGCGGGACAAGATGCATCAGCAGGAGGGCGCAGTTGAAGCCGGTATGACCGACACCATGCGCATCTTCAAATGGGGCCTGGAGGCCGGCAAACCAGCACCCGGTCAGGTTGGCGCGCAACCGGAATGGTTTTACAAAGGCGATGGCGGCATCGTCGTGCGCCCCGGTGCAGACTTCCCGGTGCCGCCGTTTGCCGAAGACGCCGGCGAAGAACCGGAGCTCACCGGCCTTTATGTCATCGGCGACGACAGCCTGCCGTACCGTGTCGGTTACGCCTTGGGCAACGAGTTTTCCGACCATGTGATGGAGCGGCGCAACTACCTCTACCTCGCCCATTCGAAACTGCGTTTTTGCGCCTACGGCCCGGAACTGCGGATAGGTGAATTACCGACGCATCTGGCCGGCATCAGCCGCATCGTCCGCAATGGCGAAACGCTTTGGGAAAAAGAGTTTCTCAGCGGCGAAGACAACATGTGCCACAGCCTCGCGAACCTCGAATTTCATCACTTCAAATACGCCCAGTTTTTGCGCCCCGGCGATGTTCACGTGCATTACTTCGGCACCGCCACACTGTCATTTGCCGACGGCGTCAAAACCCGGCCGGGCGATCGCTTTCAGATCAGCCTCGACGAATTCGGCGCGCCGCTGGAAAACGGCATCGGCGAAAGCGCCCAGCCGTTCGCCATCGGCAAGGTGCGCACACTCTGATCCTTGTAGGAGCCGGCTTGCTGGCGATGGCGTCGGGTCGGTCGACATTGAACTGGCCAGACTCACTGCCATCACTGGCAAGCCGGCTCCTACGAGGTCTGCAATTGATCAAGGAGTCCGCATGACCCTGTTTCCAGGACACAACTACATCGGCGGTCGGCGCAGCGCCGCTGGCACCTCGCAGCTGCAGAGCCTCGACGCGACCACAGGTGAGCCATTGCCCGGCCGTTTCTTCCAGGCCACCGACGCCGAAGTCGATGCTGCCGCCAAAGCCGCCGCCGCTGCCTACCCGATCTATCGCAACCTCAGCGCGGAGAAACGTGCGCAGTTCCTCGACGCCATCGCCGATGAAATCGACGCCTTGGGCGATGAATTCATCGCCACCGTCTGCCGCGAAACCGCGTTGCCCGCCGGCCGCATTCAAGGCGAGCGCGGACGCACCAGCGGGCAGCTGCGCCTGTTCGCCAAGGTCTTGCGGCGCGGCGATTTCTACGGCGCGCGCATCGACCGCGCATTGCCCGACCGCCAACCGTTGCCACGTCCCGATTTGCGTCAGTACCGCATAGCGGTCGGTCCGGTGGCGGTGTTCGGCGCGAGTAATTTTCCGCTGGCATTTTCCACCGCCGGTGGCGACACCGCGTCAGCGCTCGCAGCCGGATGCCCGGTGGTGTTCAAGGCCCACAGCGGCCACATGGCAACCGCCGAGTGGGTGGCCGATGCGATCATCCGGGCGGCCGAGCGCTGCGAAATGCCTGCTGGTGTTTTCAACATGATCTACGGCGGCGGCGTGGGTGAATGGCTGGTCAGGCATCCGGCGATTCAGGCCGTGGGTTTCACCGGTTCACTAAAGGGCGGTAACGCCCTGAGCCAGATGGCGGCGACCCGCGCGCAGCCGATTCCAGTGTTCGCCGAAATGTCGAGCATCAATCCGGTGTTCCTGCTGCCCGATGCCCTTGCCGTGCGGGGTGAGCAGATCGCTGCGCAACTGGCCGCTTCTGTCACGCTGGGCTGTGGTCAGTTTTGCACCAATCCGGGCTTGGTGATCGGTTTGCGTTCCGCGCCATTCAGCACATTCCTGCAAAGCTTTTGCGCGGCCATTAACCAGCAGCCGCCGCAGACGATGCTCAACGCAGGCGCGCTGGACAGCTACAGCAAGGGTCTGGCCGAGCTGCACGAGCATCCGGCTGTCACGCACCTGGCGGGCCAACCGCAGCAGGGCAATCAGGCGCAACCGCAGGTATTTCAGGCGGACGTCAGCCTTTTGCTGAACGGCGATGCATTGCTGCAGGAAGAAGTCTTCGGGCCGACCACGATTGTGATTGAGGTCACTGATCCGGCGCAGTTGGCGGCCGCACTGCTGGGCCTTCGCGGGCAACTGACAGCGACGTTGATCGGTGAAACCGAGGAGTTGCTGGCGTACCGCTGGCTGGCGGAAGCGCTGCAGGAGAAGGTCGGGCGGATTTTGTTCAATGGGTATCCGACCGGGGTCGAGGTCTGTGAGGCGATGGTGCATGGCGGGCCGTATCCGGCGACGTCGGATTCGCGCGGGACGTCAGTGGGCACGCTGGCGATCGATCGATTCCTGCGGCCGGTGTGCTTCCAGAATTATCCGGATGGGTTGCTGCCACAGGCTTTGCAGAATGCCAATCCGCTGGGGATTCGGCGGTTGGTAGA
>JALYPE010000233.1 GCA_030856525.1 Pseudomonadota bacterium
GAAGAACAAGTGCACGCTGCCGTGGCCCTGGCCGATAAAATCGGCGCGCCGCTGGTGGCGACCAACGATGTGCGCTTCATCAAACAGGAAGATTTCGAGGCGCACGAGACCCGCGTCTGCATCGGTGAGGGCCGTGCCCTCGACGATCCGCGGCGGTCGAAGAATTACAGCGATCAGCAGTACCTCAAAAGCGCCGAGGAAATGGCCGAGCTGTTCAGCGACATTCCCGAGGCGCTGCAGAACACCGTCGAAATCGCCAAGCGATGCAATATCGAAGTGAAGCTGGGCAAGCACTTTCTGCCTAACTTCCCGATTCCCGATGGCATGACCATCGACGAGTATTTCCGCAAGGTGTCGTTCGACGGTCTGGAAGATCGCCTGAGCGTCCTGCTGCCCAAAGACACCACCGAAGACTACGAAGCCAAGCGACAGGTGTACGTCGATCGACTCAATTTCGAGCTGGATATCATTATCCAGATGGGCTTCCCGGGTTACTTCCTGATCGTGATGGACTTTATCCAGTGGGCCAAGAGCAATGGCGTACCGGTCGGTCCTGGCCGGGGGTCGGGTGCCGGTTCGTTGGTAGCCTATGTGCAGAAGATCACCGACCTCGATCCGCTGGAATATGACCTGCTGTTTGAACGTTTCCTCAACCCGGAACGAGTTTCCATGCCCGACTTCGACGTCGACTTCTGCATGGACGGCCGTGACCGCGTGATCGACTACGTGGCCGAGAAATACGGCCGTAACGCGGTGAGCCAGATCATCACCTTCGGTTCCATGGCGGCCAAAGCTGTGGTGCGTGACGTGGCACGCGTGCAGGGCAAGTCCTACGGCCTGGCGGATCGTCTGTCGAAGATGATCCCTTTCGAAGTCGGCATGACCCTGGAAAAAGCCTACGAACAGGAAGAGATCCTGCGCGACTTCATCAAGGTCGATGAGGAAGCCGCGGAAATCTGGGAGATGGCGCGCAAGCTCGAAGGCGTTGTGCGTAACGTCGGCAAGCACGCCGGTGGCGTGGTAATCGCCCCGACCAAACTGACCGACTTCTCGCCGATCTATTGCGATGAAGCCGGCGATGGCCTGGTAACCCAGTTCGACAAGGATGACGTTGAAGCAGCCGGTCTGGTGAAGTTCGACTTCCTCGGCTTGCGTACCCTGACGGTCATCGACTGGGCGCTGAAAACCATCAACCGCGATCGCGCCAAGGTCGATGAGCCGCCGCTCGACATCGCGTTCATCCCGCTCGACGACAAGCCGACTTATCAGCTGCTGCAAAAAGCCGAAACCACTGCGGTGTTCCAGCTTGAATCCAGAGGCATGAAGGAGCTGATCAAAAAGCTCAAGCCCGACTGCCTGGAAGACTTGATTGCACTGGTGGCCCTGTTCCGTCCCGGCCCGCTGCAATCGGGCATGGTTGACGACTTTATCAACCGTAAGCACGGGCGTGCCGAACTGGCGTATCCGCACTCGGACTATCAGTACGAAGGCCTCAAGCCGGTGCTGGCGCCGACCTACGGCATCATCCTGTATCAGGAACAGGTGATGCAGATTGCCCAGGTCATGGCCGGTTACACCCTCGGCGGTGCGGACATGCTGCGTCGGGCCATGGGCAAGAAAAAGCCCGAAGAAATGGCCAAGCAGCGCGGCGGCTTCATTGAAGGTTGCGCGACCAATAATATTGATGCCGACCTGGCCGGTAACATTTTTGACCTGGTGGAAAAATTCGCCGGCTACGGCTTCAACAAGTCTCACTCCGCTGCATACGGGCTGGTGTCATACCAGACCGCATGGCTGAAGACACACTACCCGGCGCCGTTCATGGCGGCGGTGTTGTCGGCGGACATGCACAACACCGACAAGGTCGTGACCTTGATCGAAGAAATTCGCACCATGAAGCTGCGTCTCGACGCGCCGGATGTGAATACCTCCGAGTTCAAGTTCACGGTGAACGAAGAAGGCCGGATCATCTACGGTCTCGGCGCAATCAAAGGTGTGGGTGAAGGCCCGGTCGAGGCCATTACCGAAGCGCGTCAGGACGGGCCGTTCAAGGACCTGTTCGATTTTTGCGCCCGCGTCGACCTCAAACGTATCAACAAACGAACGCTGGACGGCCTGATCCGCAGCGGTGCGCTGGATCGTCTCGGGCCGTGCTTCCACGACGAGCCGAAAGCCTATCAAGCCAGCATCGACCAGAACCGCGCCATCTTGCTGACGGCAATGGAAGGCGCGATCAAGGCCGCCGAACAAACCGCGCGCACCCATGACAGTGGCCACGCCGACCTGTTTGGCGGGCTGTTCGTCGAAGCGGACGCGGACGTCTACGCCAATCACCGCAAGGCGAAAGAGCTGACGTTGAAGGAACGCCTCAAAGGCGAAAAAGACACCCTGGGCCTGTACCTGACCGGCCACCCGATCGACGAATACGAAGGTGAGATCCGCCGCTTCGCCCGTCAGCGCATCATCGATCTGAAACCTGCGCGCGACACCCAGACCGTCGCCGGCATGATCATCGCTCTGCGCGTGATGAAGAACAAAAAGGGCGACAAAATGGGCTTCATCACCCTTGATGATCGTTCCGGTCGGATCGAGGCCTCACTGTTCGCCGAGGCGTTCCATTCGGCACAGTCGCTGTTGCAGACCGACGCAATGGTTGTGGTCGAAGGCGAGGTTAGCAACGATGATTTCTCCGGCGGGTTGCGCCTGCGGGTCAAACGCGTGATGAGCATGGAAGATGCGCGCACCAACCTTGCCGAAAGCCTGCGTCTGAAGTTGCAGACCAAGGACTTGAAGGGCGATCAGCTACGCTGGCTGGGTGAGCTGTTCAAGCGCCATCGCGGCTCGTGCCCGATCACCATGGAATACACGAGCCCCGATGCCAAGGCTTTGCTGCAGTTCGGCGAAACCTGGCGAATCGACCCGGCGGACGCGTTGATTCAAGCCCTGCGTGACCAGTTCGGGCGAGACAACGTCTTCCTCCAATACCGTTGACGGTCAGGCTTCATTCTTTGCCATGAAGAGCGGAGGCTGATCTCGACCACATTTTTTAATCTCGACCTGAACGCGCCTGTCCCTTAAGGTAGGGCGCGAATAGACAACCGGCCGGCCCAAGCTCCCTTGGACGTCGACCCTAGACGGACGCCTATGAACCCGAATTTTCTAGATTTCGAACAGCCGATCGCCGACCTGCAAGCCAAGATCGAAGAGTTGCGCTTGGTCGGTAACGACAATTCGCTGAATATCGGCGATGAGATCTCCCGCCTGCAGGAAAAAAGCAGCACGCTCACCGAAGACATCTTCGGCAAGCTGACCAGCTGGCAGATCGCGCGTCTGGCGCGTCACCCGAAACGCCCTTACACCCTGGACTACATCGAACATATCTTCACTGAATTCGACGAGCTGCACGGCGACCGTCACTTCTCCGACGACGCTGCGATCGTTGGCGGCGTTGCCCGTCTCGACGACCAGCCAGTGATGATCATCGGTCACCAGAAAGGCCGCGAAGTGCGTGAAAAGGTTCGTCGCAACTTCGGCATGCCGCGTCCGGAAGGCTATCGCAAAGCGTGCCGCCTGATGGAAATGGCCGAGCGTTTCAAGATGCCGATCCTGACCTTCATCGACACCCCGGGCGCCTACCCTGGCATCGACGCCGAAGAACGCAACCAGAGCGAAGCGATCGCCTGGAACCTGCGTGTCATGGCTCGCCTGAAAACCCCAATCATCGCCACTGTGATCGGTGAGGGTGGTTCCGGTGGTGCGCTGGCCATCGGTGTTTGCGATCAGTTGAACATGCTGCAGTACTCGACATACGCGGTGATTTCGCCGGAAGGCTGTGCCTCGATTCTGTGGAAGACCGCCGAGAAAGCGCCGGATGCCGCAGAAGCCATGGGTATCACCGCCGAGCGTTTGAAAGGTTTGGGCATCGTCGACAAAGTCATCGGCGAACCGCTGGGCGGCGCTCATCGCAATCCGGCCGTTGCCGCAGCCTCGATCCGCGCGGAACTGAGTTCGCAACTGGCGATGCTCAAGGAATTCGATACCGAAGCGCTGTTGACCCGTCGTTACGAGCGCCTGATGAGCTACGGTCTCTAAGCCGAGCGCGCAGTAACCATGTGGGAGCGGGCTTGCTCGCGAAAGCGGTTTAACATTCAACGGATTGGTTGACTGTTCGACCGCCATCGCGAGCAAGCCCGTTCCGACATTTGATTTGTGCAAAGGGAAAGATATGGATCGGTCCACGATTGATCTGCCATCCAGGTTGCTGATGAATTTGGAGCCTTGGCGCAACGCCAAAACCTGGCGCGTCGCTTTCTCCGGTGGCCTCGATTCCACCGTCCTGCTGCACTTGCTTGTAGACCTCGCAAAAACCACGCCTCTTCCCGAACTCAAGGCCGTTCACGTTCACCATGGTCTTCAGGCTGCGGCGGATGCATGGCCGCAACATTGTCAGTCGGTCTGTGACGCATGGGGTGTGTCGTTGCAGGTGGTCCGCGTGCAGGTTCGGCCAGGCGCCAGCCTCGAACGTGCAGCGCGAGATGCGCGGTATGACGCTTTCAACGCCGCCACCCAGGCCGGTGACGTATTGCTCTCCGGTCAACATCGGGACGATCAGGCGGAAACCTTATTGTTCCGTTTGCTGCGTGGGGCA
>JALYPE010000236.1 GCA_030856525.1 Pseudomonadota bacterium
TCGCTGAGTTCGGCAAAAGCCCCGGAATATGGGGCGCCAGGCGGTTTTTAAGCAGGATTTGATGCAGGCGGACTTCCGACTTTAACGGGGTGATGGCCTACCGCCAAGTGTTATTGGTCACTCTGAAAAATAAACTTCAAAAAAACGTCAAAGTGCTTTTTCCTGTCACATGTTTTGGAGTATTACGAAAGCAGACCGCCGAAACCTGCAACACAGGTGGCGTCTCCCAAGACCCAGTTTGTGTGTGCAGTTCACTTGATCCCTTGCAGGTGAATTCGGCAGTCACTTCGAGGCGCAGCACCGCTCAGGTATTGCGTCTAATGGCTCCCACAAAGGTGACCGAGTATGGATGACCACGGACGTAGTTCTTCCTCCAACCAGCCAATCCTTTATGTACTCGATACCAACGTATTGATTCACGATCCAAACGCCCTGCTTAACTTCGAAGAACACCACGTCGCCATCCCGATGACCGTGCTGGAAGAACTGGACAAGCTCAAGAGCGGGCATCACAGCGTGGCTGCAGAATGCCGTCAGGCGATTCGCCTGATCGACAAGACCCTGGGCGATGCCAGCCCGGAAGACGTTGAACTCGGTGTGCCGATCCAGCGCGGCAAGGGCGGGCCGAAGGGTTTGCTGTCGATTCTGATGAGCAAACGGGCCGAGCCCAATATCATCCTGCCCGAGCACCTGAACGACAACATCATCATCAACCAGTTGATCGACCTGCACGCTCGCGAGCCCAAGCTGCCAGTGGTGCTGGTCACCAAAGACATCAACATGCGCCTCAAGGCCCGCGCCTGCGGGATCGCGGCCGAGGACTACAGCACCGACCAACTGGTCGACGACGTGTCGCTGCTGCCCAATGGTTACCACAACATGGACGGTTCCTTCTGGGACCGTGTGAAGAATGTCGATACCCGTCAGGACCATGGCCGCACCTGGCACCAGGTGCAACTGATCGACAACCTGCCTGCGGTGCACATCAACGAGTTCATCATCGACGAGCAGGGCTTTGTCGGCTGGATCAAGGAAATCGAAGAAGACAGGCTGCTGATTCTCGACCTGCATCAGGAACCCTTGTTGCACCAGGAAGCCTGGGGGCTGAAACCTCGCGACATTTATCAAAGCCTGGCTTTGTACGCGCTGCTGGATCCGGACATTCACCTGGTTAACCTGACCGGTGCGGCCGGTTCCGGTAAAACCATCCTGGCCCTGGCCGCTGCGATCGAGCAGACCATGGTCAGCAAACGTTATCGCCGCATCATCGCCACGCGCAGCGTGCAGGGTCTGGACCAGGAAATCGGTTTCCTGCCCGGCACCGAAGCGGAAAAAATGGAGCCTTGGCTGGGCGCCATCACCGACAACCTCGAAGCCTTGCACATGGATGACGAAAACACTCATGGCAGCGTCGATTACATCCTCAGCAAAGTGCCGTTGCAGTTCAAATCCCTCAACTACATCCGGGGTCGCAGCTTCCAGCAGAGCCTGATCCTGATCGACGAATGCCAGAACCTCACGCCGCACCAGATGAAAACCATCATCACCCGTGCCGGCGCTGGCTCCAAAGTGGTGTGCCTGGGCAACCTGGCGCAGATCGACACGCCTTACTTGTCCGCGACCAGTTCCGGGCTGACTTACCTGACGGAGCGCTTCAAGGACTTCCCGAACGGCGTGCACATCACGCTGCAAGGCGTGCCTCGGTCGATTCTGGCTGAATACGCTGAATCGCATTTGTAACTGCATGACCAAAACCGGGCGCTCCCAAAGTCGCCCGGTTTTTTATGCCCCACACAAACCCTCCTGTAGGAGCGAGCTTGCTCGCGATGGTGTGTCAGTCGACACAACGGTGACTGACACACCATCGCCAGCAAGCCGGCTCCTACAGGGGATCGCTGCGATCTTGCAATCGTGCGTGCGAAAATTTGACCTGCAGGTTTACAATCGCCACACCTGATCAGGAGTAACCCTGTGCTGACTCATCTCGATTCCCAAGGTCGCGCCAACATGGTCGACGTCACTGAAAAAGCCGTGACCTTCCGTGAGGCGACCGCGCAAGCGCTGGTGCGCATGCTTCCTGAAACGTTGCAGATGATCGTCAGCGGCGGTCATCCCAAGGG
>JALYPE010000238.1 GCA_030856525.1 Pseudomonadota bacterium
GTGTCGCGCATGGTCACGAAGGCAAACACCGCCACCACCATTGCTACGGCCGCAGGCACATAAAACGCCGCGTGCCAGTCATTAAACAGGCCCATGCCGAGTAGAAATAACGGACCGATCAAGCCGCCGCCAACGTTGTGCGCCACGTTCCACAATGACACCACGCCGCCGCGTTCCTTCTGCGACCACCAGTGAACCATGGTCCGCCCACTCGGTGGCCAGCCCATGCCCTGCGCCCAGCCGTTGATAAACAGCAGGATGAACATGATGGTCACGCTGGACGTCGCCCAAGGCGCGAAGCCGAATATGAACATCACGCCGGCGGAAACCAGCAAACCGAAAGGCAGGAAGAATCGCGGGTTGGAGCGGTCGGACACGATGCCCATCAGGAACTTGGACAAGCCGTAAGCAATCGCGATAGCCGACAGCGCCAGGCCCAGCTCGCCGCGGGTGTATCCCTCTTCTATCAGGTACGGCATGGCCAGCGAGAAGTTTTTGCGCAGCAGGTAATAGCCGGCGTAGCCAATGAATATCCCGGCGAAGATCTGCCAGCGAAGGCGTCGGTAGGTGTTGTCTATTTTTTCTTCAGGCAGAGGAGCCTGATGTGCGGCAGGTCGAAAGAAAGCAAACATTCAGGAGCTCCAGATTTCTTGTTATGGCTGCGGATGCGAATGTTACAGTTTCGTTACCGAAAATAGCACTGGTTCGCATCGACCAAACAGCGGAAATTTTGGAGATCGCATGTTCCATTGTGAACATGTCGCTGAGGCATAAGTGAAGGACGTTGTGGGAAAGCTACCCGATAGCCCTTCATGGCGGGTGTAGCAGCTGGCGTAGCCTGCGTCCAGCTGCGGAGCGAGCCCGCTTTCAGGCCAGCCTCGCAACCGGACGCAGGCTGCGCCAGCTGCTACAAGTGATGTGCTGGGCTGCTATCTAACCTGCACAACAACCTTGCCAACAGCTTTGCGCTGCCCAAGATCATTGATCGCCTGTGCCGCTTCGCTCAGCGAATACACCTGCGACACCAGTGGTTTCAACTTGCCCTCGGCAAACCAGCCAAACAACTGCTGGAAATTCGCCGCGTTGTCCTGCGGCTGGCGCTGAGCGAAGGAGCCCCAGAAGACGCCGACCACCGCTGCGCCTTTGAGCAGGGCGAGGTTCACTGGCAGTTCCGGAATGCGGCCGCTGGCGAAGCCGACCACCAGCAGGCGGCCGTTCCAGGCGATGGCGCGGATGGCTTGGTCAAAGAGGTCGCCGCCGACCGGGTCATAAATCACGTCCGCGCCCTGGCCATCGGTCAGGCGTTTGATTTCGTCCTTGAGGTTGGTCTCGCTGTAGTTGATCAGTTCATCGGCACCGGCTGTCTTGGCCACGGCGAGTTTCTCGGCGCTGCTGGCGGCGGCGATCACGCGGGCGCCCATGGCTTTGCCGATTTCCACCGCAGCCAGGCCGACGCCGCCGGATGCGCCAAGCACCAGCAGGGTCTCGCCCGGTTGCAGATTGCCGCGTTGCTTGAGCGCGTGCATCGATGTGCCATACGTCATGCTGAAAGCGGCGGCGGTGTTGAAGTCCATCGAGGGTGGAATTGGCAGCACGTTATAACCGGGCACGGCGACCTGTTCGGCGAAACTGCCCCACCCGGTCAGGGCCATGACTCGATCACCCACTTTGAGGTGACTGACCTTCTCGCCCACAGCGCTGACTACGCCCGCTGCTTCGCCACCGGGGGAAAACGGGAAGGGCGGCTTGAACTGGTATTTGCCCTCGATGATCAGCGTGTCCGGGAAATTCACACCGGCGGCGTGCACATCCAGCAGGATTTCGTTCTTCTTCGCGACAGGGCTGGCGACGTCTTCCAGCACCAGCGATTCGGCAGGGCCGAAGGCTTTGCACAGCACGGCTTTCATCAGGGCTATTCCTTTGGGAGTGATGGCCGATAAGTGTAGGTGTGTGAGTCAAAGGGTCAACGAGCATGCCCCGCCCTGATAGTCAGCCATAAGCTTGTGCTGGCGTGTCGGGTGGTTATGCTAGGCCGCAAACCGGATAAGGAGCGAATTGTGAAAGCGTGGATCATGTTGTTGCTGACCCTGTCTCTGCCTGTGGCAGCAGTGGCAGAAGAAGCCAAGGAAGGTGAGGCGCCGAAGGTGAATTACATCACCTTGAGCCCGCCGTTCGTGGGCAATTACGGGCTGGATGGTACGCCGAAGCTCAAAGTCTACAAGGCTGATGTGGCTTTGCGGGTGACTGGCGAAGAGTCGACCAAACTGGTCAAGGCCAACGAGCCGTTGATTCGCAATCAGTTGGTGGCGTTGTTCGCACAGCAGACCGCTGAGGCAATGAATAATGTTGAAGCCAAGGAAAAGCTGCGTCAGGAAGCCCTGAAGCAGACTCAGCAGATCATGAACGATGAGACCGGCAAGCCTGTGGTTGAGGATTTGTTGTTTAACAACCTGATCATCCAGTAATGCTGGATATGTAGGAGCCCGCTTGCTGGCGATAGCGATCCAAGAACCACCATCGCCAGCACGCCGGCTCCTACGACCGCATTCCAGATCTGCCATCGCTTCCAAGGCTGACTGAAAAACAGCCATTCAGCGCAGCGCAATCACCGCCGCCCACTGCTCATCGGTGACCGGCATCACCGACAACCTCGATCCCTTCTGCACCAGCGGCATCTCCGCCAGCGCTGTCTGCTGCTTCAGATAATCCAGCTTCAACACCGTGGCAAACGTCTTCACATGAGCGACGTCAATCGCGCTCCAGGCGTTTTTTTCTGCGGTGGCTTTCGGGTCGTAGTAATGACTGTCCGGCTCCAGCGCCGTCGGGTCTGAATAGGCGGTCTTGGCAATTTTGCCGATCCCGGCGATCCCGGGCTCCGGGCAGCTGGAGTGATAGAAGAAAAACTCGTCACCCACCGCCATCGCCCGCAGGAAGTTGCGCGCCTGGTAATTGCGCACGCCATCCCAGCGCGCTTTGCCGAGTTTCTCCAGGTCGGTGATCGAGAACTCGTCCGGCTCCGATTTCATCAGCCAATGGGCCATGGTTTTTGCTCCTTGCGAGTCAGGTGGGCAAGTTGTCGGGCAATTTTATGACAAACCGACGGTCGGTTGACGCCAGAGTTTGCGTGTCGGTTCACGTTGCCGCAGAATGCCGGCCTTCTAAGCTTGACGCTGCTGCACGGCCTACAACGGAAACCGCTGCTGTCATCGTGTTGATATGCCTTTGGGGGGCAATCGATGAAACGCAAACCGGATTTACTATGGATATTGGTTATTTTGTTTGGTCTCGGCGTCGTGACTACCGGTTATGCCCAAAGCTTGTGGTCCAACACGACCGATGCGCCGGTTGAAATCGCCCAGCAACAACAGTCTTCGGCGCTCAAGCGCTGAGATGATCCTCCGACGCCGCTGATCCCGGTGGCGTCTACCCTGCGAAATACCACGCCTTGTCCGTCACCGTTCCTTGCAACGGCACGTCCCAGCTCGCTTGAGCCAATCGTTCGACCTTCTGACATTCATGGGCCAGCCCCAGCAGCGTCGGCTTGCGCCAGTTATTCCGTCGCGCAAGGTAGGCCAGGCTTCGATCATAGAAACCACCGCCCATGCCCAGGCGCCCGCCGACATCGTCAAACCCTACCAGCGGCAACAGCACCAGATCGAGCGCCCAGACTTTACGTTGGCGGGCCAGATTATGCTGAGGCTCCAGGATCCGGAAGCGATTGGGTTTGAGCTTTTCGCCAGGGCGAACGCGCTGGAAGACCATTTTGGTGCGCGGCCAGGCGCTGAGCACCGGCAGGTACGTCGCCTTGCCGCGGCGCTGAGCGGCACGCAGCAGGATGCGCGGGTCGATCTCGCCGTCAGTTGGCAGGTACAGGGAAATGTGTTTGGCGCGCCGGAACAATGGCTGATGAGCCAATTGCTTGTACAACCCGCGGGCGGCCTGGCGCTGCTGATGGGGTGTCAGTGCACGGCGGGCCTTGCGCAGCATGCGTCGAAGTTGCGGGCGGGGCAGCAGCGCAGGTTCGGTCATGGATTCGGCTTCGGCAGGACGGGCACGTAAAGCGTACCCATAAAAAAGCCGATGCCGGTAATAAAACCGGCATCGGACTGGAATCAGGCTCCCCGGAAGAACCGCTGCTGACTTAGCCCTTGAACCCGAAAGTTCAAGGTGGAAGATGCAGTAGGCTTTAAGGCTTTCCGTCTAGCGGACATGCACACCAGCCCAACGTGCAGCCTCCAGGGTAGTGCGAATCGGCTCAGGGACGTGGTCAACTGGCAAGCACCCCAGGGAGTGCTGCGAGTATAACCCAAGCGGCTCGGCGAATCAGCCCTTGCTGACGTCCGGATCGGTTGCGAGCACCAGATCGACGCGGTCCAGCAGGTCGCGAACCTGCTCGCGGGTCGAGCTGTTGGCCTGCACATCCGGGCGTTCTGCCTTGTGCAGAAGATCGTGAGTGATGTTCAACGCGGCCATCACAGCGATGCGATCGGCGCCGATGACTTTGCCGCTGCTGCGGATCTCACGCATCTTGCCGTCGAGGTAACGGGCGGCGCTCACCAGATTGCTGCGTTCTTCCTGGGGGCAGATGATTGAATATTCTTTGTCGAGAATCTGCACGGTAACGCTATTGCTTGAACTCATGAGTCTTGCTCCAGGGCCTTGAGGCGCGAAATCATCGACTCGACCTTACGCCGGGCGATTTCGTTTTTTTCAATGAGGTGAGCGCGTTCCTCGCGCCAGGTTTTTTCCTGAGCTAATAGGAGTCCATTTTGACCCTTAAGTTGCTCGACCCGATTAATTAGCAGTTCGAGTTTTGCCATCAGCGCTTGCAGGTCGGTGTCTTCCATTGTCTTCACTGTCTGATGGTTATTGAATTGCAGGATCGAGCTCAAGCTCGCTCCTGCAGAGGAGTCGATGTAGGATACAAGGCCTCCATTCTAGACATAGCGCCGTCTGGCGCCTAGCTGCCCATGCCCATTCAGAATTCCCCGTACCAAGCCTTCGCCACATTGCTGAGCACCAGCGGCCATCCTGTCTCGCCTGCCGAGCTGCACGGTCTGCTACTAGGTCGCAGCTGCGCCGGTGCCGGTTTCGAAGCCGACAGCTGGCTGGCAGATGCCGCCGAACTGCTCGAAGGCGAGCCACAAGACAACGTTCGCAATGCCTTGATCGGTTTGCAAGAGATGGTCAAAGGTGAACTGACCAGCGACGACATGACCGTCGTGCTGCTGTTGCCGACCGATGACGCGCCGCTGACCGAGCGCGCCGTCGCTCTGGGCCAGTGGTGCCAGGGCTTTCTCACCGGTTTTGGCCTAACCCGCCGCGAGTACGCGCTGACCGACGAGGCCAAGGAAGTCTTGCAGGACCTGGCGGCGATATCCCAGGTGCAGGACGCGCTGGAAGAATCCGACGACGGTGAAAGCGATTACATGGAAGTCATGGAGTACCTGCGCGTCGCGCCGCTGCTGCTGTTCACCGAGACCAAAAAAACCGACGAAGCGGCCGCGAAACCGTCGTTGCATTAATTGCGAGCCAGGAAAAGCCATCTGCCCATGATTCATATCCCGAAATCGGAATACGGCCGTCGCCGCAAGGCCCTTATGGCGCAGATGGAACCCAACAGCATTGCCATTCTGCCCGCGGCGGCGGTCGCCATCCGCAATCGTGACGTCGAGCACGTTTACCGTCAGGACAGCGACTTCCAGTACCTCAGCGGTTTCCCCGAGCCGCAAGCCGTCATCGTCCTGATGCCCGGTCGCGAACACGGTGAATACCTGCTGTTCTGCCGTGAGCGCAATGCCGAGCGGGAGTTGTGGGACGGTCTGCGTGCCGGCCAGGAAGGCGCCATCAGCGAGTACGGGGCCGACGACGCGTTCCCCATTACCGATCTCGACGACATCCTGCCGGGCCTGATCGAAGGGCGCGACCGGGTGTATTCGGCGATGGGCAGCAACCCTGAATTCGACCGCCACCTGATGGAATGGATCAACGTGATCCGTTCCAAAGCGCACCTCGGCGCCCAGCCGCCCAACGAATTTGTTGCCCTGGATCATCTGCTGCACGACATGCGCCTGTATAAATCGGCGGCAGAAGTGAAGGTGATGCGCGAGGCCGCACGGATTTCTGCCCAGGCGCACATTCGCGCCATGCAGGCCAGCCGCGCCGGGCTGTATGAGTTCAGCCTGGAAGCCGAGCTGGATTACGAATTCCGCAAAGGCGGGGCGAAGATGCCGGCGTATGGCTCGATCGTCGCCGCCGGGCGCAACAGTTGCATCCTGCATTACCAGCAGAACGATGCAGTGCTCAAGGACGGCGACCTGGTATTGATCGACGCCGGCTGCGAAATCGATTGTTACGCCAGTGACATCACCCGCACCTGGCCGGTCAATGGCAGGTTTTCAGCGGAACAGAAGGCGATCTACGAACTGGTGCTGGCTTCCCAGGAAGCGGCATTCGCCGTCATCGCCCCGAACAACCACTGGAACCAGGCGCACGAAGCCACCGTCCAGGTCATTACTGCCGGGTTGGTGAAACTGGGCTTGTTGCACGGCGATGTTGACGAGTTGATCGCCAGCGAAGCCTATAAAGCGTTTTACATGCACCGCGCCGGTCACTGGCTGGGCATGGACGTGCACGATGTCGGCGAGTACAAAGTCGGTGGCGAGTGGCGCGTGCTGGAAGTCGGCATGGCGCTGACCGTGGAACCGGGCATTTATATCGCTGCGAACAATCAAACTGTGGCAAAGAAATGGCGCGGCATTGGCGTGCGCATCGAGGACGACGTGGTGGTGACTAAAACCGGCTGTGAAATCCTGACCCATGGCGTGCCAAAAACGGTCGCCGAGATCGAGGCCTTGATGGCTGCGGCGCGGGCGCAAGCGGCATGAGCCGAGTCAATCTGGCAATCATCGGCGGCGGTCTGGTCGGCGCGAGCCTGGCGTTGGCGTTGCAAGCGGGGGCCAAGGCGCGCGGCTGGAGCATTGTCCTGATCGAACCGTTCGCGCCGGGCGATACCTACCAACCGAGCTACGACGCCCGCTCTTCGGCGTTGTCCTACGGCGCCCGGCAAATTTATCAGCGGCTGGGCGTGTGGCAGGAAATCTCCCGCCGGGCCGAGCCGATCAAACAGATCCATGTGTCCGACCGCGGGCGTTTTTCCACCGCGCGGCTGTCGGCGATGGAAGAGGGCGTACCGGCCTTGGGCTATGTGGTGGAAAACGCCTGGCTCGGCCAGTGTCTGTGGCGAGGCCTGGACAAGGATGTTGTGACTTGGCGCTGCCCCGCCGAAGTGACCCGCATGGAGCCACTGGCCGACGGCTACCGCCTGACCCTGAATGACGAAACTACGCTGGAATGCGATCTCGCGGTGCTCGCCGATGGCGGGCGTTCTGGCTTGCGTGAGCAACTCGGCGTCGGCATCAAAACGCGCCCGTACAACCAGAGCGCGCTGATCGCCAACATCACCCCGAGCGAAGCGCACAACGGCGTGGCGTTCGAGCGGTTTACCGACGATGGCCCGATGGCGTTGCTGCCGTTGCCGGAAAACCGCTGCGCGTTGGTGTGGACCCGTCAGGGAATGGACGCACAACGCCTGTCCGCACTGGATGAGCGCAGTTTCCTCAGCGAGTTGCAGGGCGTATTCGGTTATCGCCTCGGCACGCTGAAACAGGTCGGGGCGCGGCATCTGTATCCGCTGTCGCTGATCGAAGCCGAAGAGCAGGTGCGTCCGCATCTGACGATCCTCGGCAACGCCGCCCACAGCCTGCATCCGATCGCCGGACAGGGTTTCAACCTGTCGCTGCGCGATGCTCAGGCGTTGGCCGATGCACTGCTCGCCAGCGCAACGTCCCCCGGCGATTTTGCAACGCTGCAAGCCTATCGCGAGCGGCAACGGCTGGATCAGAACCTCACCGTCGGTTTTTCCGATCAGGTCACCCGTCTGTTCGGTAGCACCCAGCCATTGGTGTCGCTGGGGCGCAATCTCGGTCTGCTCGGGCTTGATCTGCTGCCACCGGCCAAACGCTGGTTTGCCCGTCAGGCCATGGGACTGGGTACGCGTCCCGATGCTTGATCCACACATTTTTTACAGCGGCTCACGCCGCAAGCGAGACAGGCTTAAAGCATGGACATGCGCGCAGATCTGCTGATTGTCGGGGCCGGAATGGTCGGTAGCGCCCTGGCGTTGGCGTTGCAGGACAGCGGGCTGGAAGGCCTGCTGCTGGACGGCAGCCCGATGAGCGTCAAAC